>NZ_QOCZ01000081.1 GCF_018207095.1 Nocardiopsis sp. MG754419
CCCCGAGACCCGGTCGTGCCATCGTGAAGAGCGTCCGACCGACCTCGAAGCCCCCGTTTCCCACCGCCCTCGTTCCCGGGCGGAGGGCGACCCCCCAGCGATCACAGCCGAGGTGGCCAGAATGTTCCGTACCGAACTCCGTCGCCGTCGCATGGCCGTCGGCATGAGCCTCGAAGATCTCAGCCGCCGTGCCCACTACAGCAAGGGTTACCTGAGCAAGGTGGAAAACGGGACCAAACCCGCCACCCCCGACGTGGCCCGCGCGTGCGACGCGGCACTGGAGGCACAGGGAGCGCTCAGCACCCTGGTGACGGCCGCTCCGACAGAACCACCCCACGACGCCCCGACGGAGCCCACCACCGACGAACAGGAGGTATGGCTGATGGGTCTGGACCCGAACGGCGAAACGGGATTCGTCGGCCTCGACCGGCGGACCGCCCTCTCCCTCGGCACCTTCTCCCTCATGGGGATGAGCGAGGAGGGCCCCACGCCCCGCGGACGACCGGTCACCCCGGCACTCGCGGGTTTTCGCACGCAACTGGCCGGTCTGCGTTCACTGGGTCAGCACACCGCCCCCTCCACGGTCTTCCCCGTGGCGGTCTCGCTGACCCACGCGCTCCGGCGACTCGCGGCCTCGGCCTCCCCCGCCGAACGAGCGGAGACGCTCCGTCTGGCCGCACGATTCGCCGAGTACGCGGGCTGGATGGCCCAGGAGTCCGGTGACGACCGCAGGTCCCTGTGGTGGACGGACCGAGCCGTGTCCATGGCGCGCGAGGGTGGCGATCGGAACATGGGCGAATACGCGCTCGTTCGTCGCGCGCTGGTCACCATGTACGCCCACGACGGTCTGGGAACCCTCGAACTGGCCCGCCACGCCCAGCGCGACCCGTCGATCTCGGCGCGGGTGCGGGGCCTCGCGGCGAAACGGGAGGCCCAGGGACACGCGTTGGTCGGTGACCCCCTCGCCTGTGAACGCGCCCTTGAGCGGGCGGGCACGCTGTTGTCCAGTGGGGGAGGGACCGCGAACGGACCGGAGGTGTTGGGTTCCAGCCACGTCGGTGACCCCGTCGGGGTGGTGCGCGGTTGGTGCCTGGTCGACCTGGGGCGGAGCGAGAAGGCCGCCGAGGTCCTGGACCGTGAGTGCGCCGCCCTGCCCGCGAACGCCGCGCGGGCCCGCGCCCGCTTCGGTGTCCGTCGAGCCCTGGCCCACGCCCTGTCAGGTGAGGTCGACCACGCGTGCGACCTCGCGCGCACGCTTGTGGACGACGGCGCCGGCATCGACTCCGCGACGGTGCGCGTGGATCTGCGGCGCCTGCACCAGACCCTCACCAGGCATCACGGCCACCCTCCCGTACGAGAGTTGTCCCCCCGTCTGTTGTCCGTCCTCCACGGTGCGTGAGGACGGGCGGGGCCGCGCACCTCGGTGGCGCGGCCCCGCCCTCGGGGGTCTGTGTCCTCCACCCGAACTCGACTCATCGGCCGGGCGCGGCGTTCCCGTTCCGAGCACCGACGGGATACGCGCGGGCGTGTCCGAACCGGTCCGCGCGCTCGGGGCCGGGTGCCGCGCCGTTCCCGTCCTCCCGGGGGTCCCACGTGGCCTCCGGGTCCCGGGGCTCCACCCCGTCCCCGGGCAGTGGGTGCAGGGCCCGCAGCGCTGCGGCGATGTCCCCACGGTCGGCCGCCTCCAGGGTGGCGACCTGACGGTGGACGTACTGTGTCCTGCCGTCCTCGTCGCAGTGGTCGACGATGGCGAGCAGGGACCGTGCCCGATGCTCCGCGTCGGGAGGCTCGGCCTCGGCCGCGTGCGCCGCGAAACCCGCAGGCCGACCGGGATCGTGCCCTTCCGCGACCCCACCGGCACCGGCCGGCGCGAACTCGACCTCGTCGGGATCGGGCTCGGCGAGGAAGGCGAACTCCTCGGGGGCGGCTCCCCTCAGTCGGGTCAGGAGGTCCGCCAGGTCCTCACCCTTGGACGCCTCCGCCAGGCGCGCGAGCGTCTCCATGAGGCCATGGGTGCGCCCCACGTCGACCCCTCCCCGCACCAGGTCCCAGACGATCGCACTGCCCGGTGTCGCCAGGACGTCGTCGGCGTAGTAGCGGCGTTTGGCGGACTCGACCGACTTCTCCACCTCCCAGAGCACGTTCTCCTTACGCAGCCGGGACAGTCGTTCCAGTCGTGTCATGTCGTCATCGGAGAGGGTGAGCTCGACGTCCTCGGCCCACACCTCCAAGGCCCCGTCGTACGCGTACACGGCGACCCCCAGGTCCGCCGCGATCCGGTGCCTGGCGACGTCACAGTGCTCCGGGCGGACTCGGGCCACGGCCTGGCGCGCCTGTTCGACGATGACCTGCTGTGCCTGCCCTCCGGGATTGTGGAGGCGGGGGTCGGGGGTTTCGGTCCAACGCCACATCACCATGGCCGAGAACAGGAAGGAGTAGTCCTCGTCGGCACCGGCCAACGGCGCCTCCTTGACCCGGTGGCTCCGCGGCCCGCTCTCCAGGAAGGGGTCCGGTGCGCTCTCGGTCTGGCCGGGGACCGCCGCTCTGGGGCTGCTGAGCAGGAGTACCAGCCCGCCGCTGAGGGCCAGAAGCAGCGCGGCCACGAGAACCCACGGCCCCCAGAGGGGGACGAGGGCGGCGCTGAGCAACACCACGCATCCGACCGTCACCACCATGCCCTGTGTGAGACCGCTCATGTGTTCTCCTCTCGCGGAACCTCGGGTTCCGTTGACGGTCGGAGCCCCTGCGCAACGTCGATCCTGCGCAGAAGGGCGTCCCGAGCACTTGGTGTCCACTCCCCGCGGGTCTCGGCGGAGCGGGCCGGGCGGAGCACGGTGGTGTAGAGGGAGGCCAGGGTGCCCGCACGCGCGGCGGCGTTCACCAAGGCCCCCGCGAACTGTTCCGACCTGCCGATCCAGAGCTCTCCGTAGTCCCTGGTCCATCCGGGTTCACGGGTGAGCATCAGGGGCAGCCCCTCTTCGACCAAGGCCAGAAGCCCGGGGGCGATCGAACGCCCCGTGGGTCCGCGGAGCAGAAGCCCGGGCCGGGTCAACTCCCAGAACAACGCGCGGTCGACCTCGGCGTCGCGTTCGCGGAGCTTGTCGGTGAGCCTTCGCAGGGCCCTGCGATGGAAGGAGCGTTCTCCGGCGAGTCCCATCAGTGCGGATCTGGCGCTCTCGCCGACCTCGACCTCGTTGTGCGCCGCGAACAGGTGCAGTCGTACCAGGGCACGCTCCGGGTGGGTGATCGCGAGTTCGTCCGCGCAGACGGCGATGAGGACCTGGGCGAACCGCGGGGGCAGGCCCTTGTCAGAGCCCCATCGGTACACCTGGTTGCGCACGAGGCTTCCGTAGCGGGTGTCCTTGAGGGCCACCGACAGTGCCACGGCGGACTGGGAGGCACGGTCGCGCGCACGCCCGGTGTCCGTCCCCCACTCCCGGACGGCCGCCAGCACGATGGCGGGGCGGTCCACGCGCAGCGCCTGTTCGGCCCATCGTTCCGCGGCCCGGTCACGGTCGGCCGGAGACAGCTCCGGGTCGCGCACACAACCGTCGGCCCAGCGGTCGAGGGCTTCGTGGAGCCAGGGGTGTCCGTCCCAGAGCTCGGCTCGGATGGCGGCGGCCTGGTCGGAGTAGCGGAATCGGATGTGACGGTCCGGATCGACCTTCAACCCCAGCTTCGACAGTTCGTCCTGAAAGGGCGGTCGTTCGATCGGCGGGGTACCGTCCTCGGGAGAACGGACCATCGGAAGCAGTCGCTCGACCGCCGCGGAGAGACGCTCGACCGACGCCCCCTCCAGGAGGGAGGCGGCGAGCAGGATCGCGCGTTCACGTCCCCCCGTCTCCTGCAGCGGCGCGAGCAGTGCGTCCCGGTCCCCACCGAGGGCGGAGCCGATCCACTCATCGATCCGACCCTCGTGGCCCCGCTCCCTGTACGCGTGCGCCACACGGCGGGCGAGCCCCTCCACCTCCCGCATCGAGGCGTGGTCGGCCCACAGACGCAGCGGTTCGGGGGCATGCTCGGGGAAGAAGCCGGGGACGGCGTGTCGGTCGAGGTGCCGCTCGAACACGGCGAGCGGATCCGGCCGCCCCGGCCGGACCACGTGGTCGCGGAGTTCCGCCGGGAGCCGGTTCTCGTCGTGGGCGGCGAGAAGGACGACCAGCCAGGCCCCGGCCCGTCGGGCGCGGCCCCTGAGGGGTTCCAGCCCACCCATGATCTCCGACGTCGGCGAGGCGTCGCCTCCCGTGAGATCGAGCAACAACCGTTCCCCGCCGCGGAGTTCTCCGACGTCCAACCAAGGCGAGGCGTCCTCGGCCATGAGGTCCTCACGGATGTCGTGCTCGCCCTCCTGGCCGCGGGGCACCAACAGCATCTGGCCGATCGTGCGCAGGCCGTCTCGCGCGTCACCCAGCAGCACGACCGCACCATATGCCTTCAGGTGCCGGCGCACATCGTCCTCGACCAGGTTCCGAGGCGGGACGAAGCATCGACGCAGCGCCTCCAAGCGGTCTCCGGCGACCACCCGGCGTTCGCGTCGACGTCTGAGGATCCCCCTCTCGTCGGTCTCGTACCGCGAGACCTCCCCCAGGGAGGCGCCCGAGAACACGAACTGGTGCCCGGCACCATGGTGAACGGGGGAGCCTTGATTGATATCGCCCCGGCCACTGTGGACCGTGGATTCGTCGCCCTCGATCCTCGTCGCGGTCCCACCGGCGTCCAACGGACTCACCGTCCCCTCCGCCGTTCCCGGTCACCGATGATCTGGTCGCCGGTGCCGTGGTGGGTCGGGGAGTTCTGGTTGATGTCACCGGTGCCGTTGTGCACGGTCCCGTCCGGCGCGGATCCGTTGTGCACCGTCCCGCTGTTCACAGTGCCCGTGGACCCGGTGATGATCGTTCCGACGTCGCCGCCCACACCGGCCACACCGTTGACGGTGTGCTCCCTCGCCTGGACCGCGTACCCGTGGACATCCCGCATCGTGTTACCGGTGTTCGGGCTCTCCGCCTCCGGTTCCGCCGCGAGTTCCGCGCGTCGGGCGGCCTTTTTCTCCAGTTCGGCAGAGGCGATCTCGACGGCCTCCACGAGCTCCGCGATGTCGCTCTCATTGGTGCGATGGCGGTAACGGCGGTACTGGCATCGGGCCAGCGGTACGAGATCGTCGGGAAGGTCCGCCGCTTTGATCCGTGGTGTGTTCTCGACGAGGACGGGAATGACCGTGGCGCCCGAGGCGAACGCGGTGACGATCTCCTGCCTGATCCAATCGCGGGGGTCGTCCAGAGCACGGCCTCCGTCGACCTCCGCATGGACCCAGCCCGGGCCGATGACGGCCAGGAGCACCTCGCAATCTCCCGCCGCCCGACGCAACTCCCGCTCGAAATCCGCACCGGAGGGTATCGACTTACTGGCCCGGAACACTTCCTCCTCACCGAAGTGACGGGACAGTTCCCGGTCGATCAGGGTCGCCACGTGTTCTCCGTCGCCCGTTCGGTAGTTGACGAAACAGCTGTTCATTGCTTCCTTCCGACCTTCAGGAGGCGTTTCTCCGTTGACAGGGCATGCCGCACAGCCGGGAAAGGCGGTACGGCCGCCTTGATCCCGACGGATCGACAACATCCCGATAATGTTCGTAAATAGACGAATTCAAAAGGTCGATCGCCTTGTTTCCCGCCTCCTTTCGACGGGGAAACGGGAAACCCACGGGGGCACACGTTCGACGTGGCGGTCGTGCGGACCGAGGGCGGGAACAGGGAGGTCGTTCGGGGGCCGGTGACGGGCGCGACAGGTGCGGTCCACCCCTGGTCGACGACTCGGGAAACACTCGCTGAAGCCTTGTCGTGTCGGCTTCGTGACCCCACGGGACCGGGCGACCATGGCCCCATGCCATCACCTGCTCTCTCCTCGCCACCACCTGTCCCCACTGGACGGACCGGTGGCCCGACCGGTGCGTCCGCGACCCGGTTCCGGCCCGAGGTGCAGGGGCTCCGCGCCCTCGCCGTGCTCCTCGTGCTCGTCTACCACCTGGAACCGGAGCTGCTTCCGGGCGGCTACGTGGGTGTCGACGTCTTCTTCGTGATCTCGGGCTTCCTCATCACCTCGCTGCTGCTGCGCGAGGCCACCGAGCACGGGCGGGTGTCCCTGTCGAGGTTCTACGTGCGCCGGGTGCGCCGGCTGCTGCCCGCGGCCACGCTGGTCCTCCTGGTCACGGGCGCGGTGTCGTTGGTGGTGCTGCCGGTGACCCGGTTGGGCGACACCGCCGCCCAACTGCTGGCGTCGGCGCTGTGGGTGGAGAACCTCTACCTCGCCGACCAGGCGCTCGACTACCTGGCCGCGGAGTCCCCGCCGAGCCCGGTGCAGCACTTCTGGTCGTTGTCGGTGGAGGAGCAGTTCTATCTGGTGTGGCCCCTGCTGTTCCTGGGGTGGGCGCTGTGCAGGCGCAGGTGGCGGGCCGGCACCGGGGCGCTGACCCTGGTCCTGGCCGCCGTGTTCGCGGGCTCCCTGACCTGCTCGGCGCTGATGACCGCCTCGGGTGACGCGGGCGCCTACTTCTGGCCGGTCACCCGCGCCTGGGAACTGGCCGCGGGCGGACTGCTCGCGGTACTGATGGCCCGCCGCGCGCTGCCCGAACGCCTGCGGTTGCCGCTGGGATGGCTCGGGCTGGGCGCGATCGTGGCGTCGGCTCTGCTCTACGACTCCGCCACCCCCTTCCCCGGCTACACGGCTCTGCTGCCGGTCCTGGGGAGCGCCGCGGTGATCGCCGCCGAACGTCCCTCCGGGCCGGCCGTCTCGGTGCCGTTGAGCACCCGCCCCGCCCGGTTCTTCGGCGATATCTCCTACTCCCTGTACCTGTGGCACTGGCCGGTCATCATCGTCGCGCTGGAGCTGCTGGACCGGGACACGCTCGGTCCGCTCGGCATCGTGGCCGCCGGTGGGCTCTCGATCCTGCTGGCGTGGGCGACGAAGGTGTGCGTGGAGGACCCCGTCGCACGGCACGGTCTGGTGCGCACCGGGCGCACGGCGCTGGTCATGGCCCTGTCCGGGATCGTCATGGTGGCGTTGGTGGCGGCCGTGGCGTGGAGCCGGGTGGACCGGGTGGCGTCGGTCGAGTTCGACCCGACCGTGCACGTGGGGCCGGAGGCCCTGGAGGACCGTGCGACCTCCTCGGAGTTGCCCTACCCATCCCCCATCGACGCCGAGGACGACGTGCCCCGGACCTATGACGACGACTGTCAGGCCGGTTTCGACGACGCCGACCCCTCACAGTGGTGCGAGTACGGCCCCGACGACGCCACGGCGACCGTCGTGATCACCGGTGACTCGCACAGCCTCCAGTGGTTCCCGGCCCTGGAGGAGCTGGCCGAGGAGCGGGGTTGGCGGCTGGTGGTGCTCAGCAAGTCCGCGTGCGCGTTCACCGACGTCCTGGTGGGCCGGGACGGCGAACCCTACGACGAGTGCCTGGAGTGGAACCGCGCCGCCGTCGACGAGATCCTCGAGATCGAACCCGACCTGCTGTTCACCAGTTCCTCGGTCAAGGGCAGGCCGTACGGCATCGGGGACGGTGGCGGCGACGAGACCCGTCGCGTCATGGCCGAGGGCATGGCGGAGCTGTGGCGCGACGTCACCGAGTCCGGGGTCCCGGTCCTGGCGGTACGCGACACCCCGCGCGTGAGCACGGAGGTCCTGGAGTGCCTGGCCGCCAACACCGACGATCCGACCGCGTGCGACCGCCCCGCGGCGGAGGCGTTGGAGACCGACGACCCGCAGGAGCTCGCCGTGGAGGAGGTCGAGGAGGCGCAGATCGTCGACCTCACCGACCGGTTCTGCGTCGAGGACACCTGCGCGGTGGTGATCGGCAACGTGCTGGTGTACCGGGACTCCCACCACATCACCGAGACCTACGCCCGTCTGCTCGCCGATGACCTCGGCGAACGTATGGACCAGGCGTTGTCGCGGACCTCGCACGACCCCCTGCCTTAGGACGGCCGGCACCGGGGCCGGGGGCATGGTCGCCAGAGGCCGCCCCGGGCCCTCCCGTGCCGGGCGCGTTCGGGAGCGGCGGCCACGAGCGGGGATCAGCGGCGTCGCGGCGTGTTCAGGATCCGGGCGCCCTCGCCGTCGGAAGGGTGGGACTGACCCCACAGCACGCACCCCAGGGTCACCACGAGCAACGCCACGACCCCGAGGCCGTACCCGGTGCCGAGCAGGCCCTGGCGGACGATCACCCCGGCGTAGCCGATGGTGCCCACCAGCCCGAGCAGCCCCAGCAGGACGCCGTTCCAGGCGCGATCGGTGAACCGACGCTGGTGACCACGGACCGCCTCCACCATCGCGGCGACCGCCCGGCGGGAGTCCTCGTCGGGGTTGGTCACCCGGACACGGGAGTCGCGGCCGAGGATCACCGTGACGCGGGTCCGACCGCGCCGGCCGGACAGGAACAGTTCGTCCGGTTCGGTCACGCCGGTCCGATCGGCGTGCTCGGCGAAGGAGGCGGGGTCGCGTCCCACCTCGTCTCCGCCGTCGGTGAGTCCGATGGCCAGGTCCCCCGCGCACGCGTCCCGGACCAACGCGGCGAGCGCGACGAGTTCGTCGCGGCGCAACGCCGGGTGCCCGAGGTCGGTGGACTCGACCCGGTCGGCACGAGGGTTCGGTTCGAGGGACATGGCTCCATTATCCGTGGTGGTGGCCGGGACGGGGCCCGCGCACGGTGCACCCGCACGGACACGGGGTCGGGGTCGGGGTCGGGGTCGGTTCAGTCCGTGGTCGGCACGTGGGTGCGCAGAAAGTCGAGCTGGTCGGTGACGGCGCGTTCGAACCACTCACCCTCGAACATGCCGAAGTGGCCCGTGGGGTAGGTGCGCACCTCTCCGAACGGGGCGGACTCGGCCAGACGCAGGGTACGCAGGGCCGGGGCGACCTCGTCCTCCGCGGCGACGCAGAACAGGATCGGGCAGGACACCCGTACCGTTTCGCGCCCGGGCTGGTAGACGAGCAGTTGCAGGGCGGACCGGGCGGGGGTGTCCTCGCGCACCTCGACGTCCTCCGGGACGAGGCGGTGGACGCTCTCCACCACACCGGGGCCGGTCACCACGGCTCCCGATCCCCGTTCCCCGTACAGCGGCACGTACAGGGAGGGGCGCACGAACCAGGCGCGTACGGCGTCGACGACGGCCCTGAACCCCAGGCGGAGGGCCGCGCCGCAGCCGAGCCGGCGGATCGATGCCGGGCCGTCGGTGAAGGGCGCCTGGGCGATCACGGCGGCGACGTCGCGGTCGTACGCCGAGGAGGTGATGGCGTGTCCACCGCCCAGGCCGGTCCCCCACAGCACGACACGGTCGGCGTCGATGTCGGGGCGACGACGCGCGTAGACGATGGCCGCGGCCAGGTCCTCCTGCTGGTCGTGCACGTTGAGGAGCTGCCGGGGCTCGCCGTCGCTGTCGCCGAAGTTGCGGTGATCGAAGAGCAGACAGGCGTAGCCCCCGCGGTGAAAGCGCGCGGCGAAGGCCGGCAGACCCATCCGCCGGACCCCGCCCAGCTCGGGCGCCATCACCACGACGGGGAAGGGCCCCTCCCCCTCGGGCAGATACAGCCAGGCCGTGCACTCCACGTCCCGTCCGGACGGGAAACGCACCTCGACAGGGGCCAAATCGAGCTCCTCAACAGGCGAAACAGCGGAACTCGACCGTATCGGACTCGGTAGGGGGACCCGGCGACCGCACCCCCGGGTGCCCCGACGGCCCGGCGCCCGGTGGCGGTCCCGCCCCGCGCGGCGCGGACACGGACGTCCCGGCCGCCCCGGGGACGAGGTGGTGCGATCCACGGCGGTGCGGCCCCGGGCACGGGCGGGGTCACGTTCCCTCCAGGGTCAGGGGGTGCGGCCGGCGGTCGTGGCGATGGCCCCGGCGACGACCGAGTCGGGGTTGGTACGGACGATGGGCCACCCGGTGTAGGCCTCGGCCAGATAGGTGCTGCCCGCGACGGAGTCGGTGATCTGGTCGATCTCGCCGAGCTGCCGGCGCAGGTCGAAGGCGTCGGCGCCCGGGTCGGTGTGCAGCATGGACGTCATCCACCAGGAGAAGTGCTGGGCACGCCAGACCCGGTCCGCGGCGGTGCGACCATAGGAGTCGAGCAGTTCCGTCGACCCCTGGTGGAAGAGGCGTTCGAGCGCCTGGCAGAGCACCGCGACGTCGGCGACGGCCAGGTTGAGGCCTTTGGCACCGGTGGGCGGGACGGTGTGCGCGGCGTCACCGGCGAGGAACAGTCGTCCGTGGCTCATGGGGTCGATGACGTAGCTGCGCATGGGGATGACGCCCCGCTGGACGATGGGCCCCTCCCGGAGCACGAAGTCGTCGCCGTCGACGCGGGCGCGCAGCTCCGCCCAGATCCGCGCGTCGTCCCACCCGGAGGGGTCCTCGGCGGGGTCGCACTGGAAGTACATGCGTTGCACGGTGGGTGTGCGTGAGCTGATGAGCGCGAACCCGCGGTCGGAGTGGGTGTAGACGAGTTCGTCGGCACTGGTCGGCGCCTCGGCGAGGATCCCGAACCAACCGTGCGGGTAGGCGTGGAAGTAGTCGGTGCGCCGGTCCCGGGGAACGGCGGTCCGGCACACCCCCTGGGACCCGTCGCACCCGGCGACGACCGCGCAGGACAGGACGACCCGAGTGCCGTCGGCCTCGGTGAAGCGCACCGAGGGGGACTCGCTCATGACGTCCTGGACGCCGACGTCGCGGACGCCGAAGCGCAGGTCGCCGCCGGCGGCGAGGCGGGCCGCGATGAGGTCCTTGAGCACCTCGTGCTGGGGGTAGAGGTGGACGGCGCGGCCGGTGAGGGCCGGGAAGTCGATGCGGCGGGAGGCGCCCCGACTGCGGATCGCGATGCCCTCGTGGCGCTTGCCCTCGGCGAGCAGACGGTCCCCCACCCCGGTGGTGGTCATGAGGTCGACGGTGCCCTGTTCGAGGATGCCGGCGCGCAGGGTCGTCTCGATGTCGGCGCGTTCGCGCACGTCGATGACGACGTTGTCGATTCCGGCCAGGGCGAGCAGGTGGGAGAGCATCAGCCCCGCGGGACCGGCTCCGACGATGGCCACTCGGGTCCGATCGGAGCGTGGTGTGGCGTTCATGGGTGTCCGTCCTGACGTTCGCCTGCGCCGGTGCGGCGCCGCGCGTGGTGTCCGGGCCGGACCGCCGGCCCGGCGTGGGGCGTGTCGTGCGCGGTGCCCGCGGCGATCGACCCCGGTGACCGGTGTCGACCCGACCACGTGTCGGAGCACGACGTCGGGCGACCGTTCCGAGGGACCCGGGTCCCTCGCGCACCCTTCCCAGCATGCTCGGACCGGCACGGTGGGGCCAGGGTCCTTCCATTCAATGGGAGGTTTCCGTTGCCGCGCACGCCCCCGTGCGCGGCCTCGACGGTGTCACCGGGCCCGGCTCGGCCCCCGCACCCGTCGGAGCGGGCCGTGTGGGACCGCGGGTGTGGACCACGTCGCCACCCCGGACCGGAGCCCCCATGGCGCGGGAGACGCCCCGGGCCGCGGCGAGCAGCGCGGGAACATGGGCGCGGGGGGCGGTCGCCCCCCGCAGGGGCACCACCACCGAGAGCGCCGCGACGACACGGTCGTCGTGGTCGCGCACGGGGGCCGCCACCCCCACCGCGTCCTCGGTCATCGTCCGTGGAGCGATCACGTACCCGTCCCTGCGCACCGCGGCCAGCACCCGGCGTAGGCGTTCGGGATCGGTGACGGTGTACGGGGTGTGGCGGCGCAGCGGGGCGGACAGGACCCGCTCCTGGAGTTCGGGCGGACCGTGCGCGAGCAGCACCAGTCCGACGGACGTCGCGTGGAGCGGGAGTCGGCCGGCGATCTCGGCGAGATTGCGCCCGGCGTCGCGTTCGGAGAGTCGTTCGAGGTAGAGGACGTCGGCCCCCTCCAGCACCCCCAGCTGCGTGTGCTCCCGCACGACCGCCTGGAGGTCCTCCATGTAGGGCAGCGCCGCCCGACCGAGGTCACGGGCGGGCGAGGAACGCGAGGCCATCTCCCACAACCGATAACCGACGCGGACCCGCTTGTCGGGTGCGCGCTCCAACGCGCCGAGTGCGACGAGTTCACCCACCAGGCGGTGCGCGGTGGCGACCGGAAGATCGGCGTGCCGGGAGATCTCGGCGACCGACAGGGACGCGGAGACGGTGGAGAAGGCTCCCAGGATGCGCATGGTGCGGGTGAGAACGGACTCGCCCGAGGTCGACCTGGCCATGGCGGCACCTTCCCCGGGCGCCATCACGGCGTTCGCACGACGCCCGCTTGTCCTCTGTGCGAACAGGAGTCCCGGAAAGTCTCGCACCGGCCGCGGACCGCACTTCGGTCGGGGTGTGACGACGCCCACGATCGGCGCGTCGACGACCGCGCACGCGACCGCGCCCGGGGTCGGCCCCCGGGCGCGGATCGGACAGGGTCAGCGGCTCTTCTCGTGACGGTCGGCCCGGGATCCCGGAGCGTGCTGCCCGCCGACGTGCTCCTCGGCGCCCGGACCGCCCTGCGGCGGGGCCTGGGCCCCCGGGTGCGCGGAATCGTTCCCGTCGGCCCGCTGGAAGGCCTCCTGGGCCTGGAGCTCGCGCTCCCACAGCACGAAGCGTTCGCTCTCGCCGAGTGCCATGGTGGTCAGCCACACGGCGACGGCGACGTCGTCGACCAACCCCAGCACGGAGAACAGCAGTTCGGGGATGAAGTCGATCGGCGACACGATGTAGCCGACCAGCAGCAGCATGGTCAGCAGCTTGCCACCGCCGAGCTCGGGGTAGCGTCCGCTCAGCTTGGCGCGGAGCATGCGCGGGACCGCGCGGACGCGCTGCCACACGGACACCTTGCCGTCGGTGTTCTGGATGATCTGCCAGGCGGCCGCACCGGCCGCGGCCCGGTTTGCCTTGCGCATCGTTCGTTCTCCTCAGGGGGCACGTGGCTTCTCAAGATATGACGCGAAGCCCACTCTGTTCGTTCCCGAGGATCGGCGGAACAACCACGATAGAGACGCACACGACATCGGCGTGGTGGTGATGGGTGGGGCCCGAGGTGCCGGTGTGGCGGTTTTCCCCTGGTCGGGGCGGCTTTCGGCGCCGGTCGTCCACAGCATTGATGAGGGCACTGGTGGTACGGATCCGAAAAAGGCATCCTGGGGAGTACCGGTCCACCCTTTGTCACACCGATCGACACAACCGCAGCACGGAAACCAGAAAACCGGACTAAGATCCTTAAAGCACCCATCTTTGGGTGGCCACCCACGGTCACCGGCGCCCGCCCCGCCTTGGAGAGACCCCCTATGCCCCTGCAGCAGGTCGTCACCACCGGCCGGCATCGCACCCCCGGGACCGTCGGTCGACCGAGAACAAAGGACCGATGCCCTCCGACCCGCGGCCCGATGCACGGTGACGAATACCGGCCCTCACACCCCGAGCCACCCATTCGTTACGATGCGTCCGAGTGGTACCGCGTTACGTGGGGCGCCGCTCCACCTTTGGAATTCGCCACACGCGCAGAACCGATGGAGCCCTCCCAGTGTCCAATGCCCAACCCAGGTCGGCGACGACCGTAGCCCTGTTGGCGGATATCCCCAGCACGGGGCACGTGGGTGAGGCCGGAGCCCACCGGTTCCCCCTCGAGGGTGAGACCGTCGGCGCACGCAGCTCCGCCTTCGTCTCCTTCGCCCTCGCCCAGGTCCGCGCCGGCCGCAAGGTCGTCGCGCTCTACCCGGCCTGGCGGTCCGCCGACGCCGAACGGGCCGTGAACTTCGCCCGGGGCGCCCTGCGGACCGACCTGATCGCCGGCATCGGGCTCGACCTGTCCCCGCTCTCCCTGTCCCTGGTGGCCGACCAGCTCGCCTATCTGGCCCCCTACCTTCCTCCCGGGATGGTCGCGGCGCTCAGCGGCGAACTCCCCAAGCACCTGCTCGCGGGCGCCTGGCTGCGCAGCGTCTCCGGACTGGCCACCCTGCCCACCAGCATGCGCCAGCACGTGGGGTCCTACGCGCCCTCGGTGTCCTTCCTGGCCTTCTGCGCGCCCACCGCGCGGGTGAGCCGCATGCGTCCGGCCGAGCTCGCCGCCGGGTTGCCGTTCCGTCCGGTCCAGCCCGTGCAACTGCTCTGCTCCACCCCGGACCCCGCGATCACCAAGGTCTTCGACGACAACGTCCCCCCGGTCATCCAGCCGGTGGCCACACGCAACCTGCCCGCGCAGCCCCTCGGCGGCGCCTACTGGGGCACGTCCAAGTACGTCGAGTTCGTGGCGCTGAGCGCCCACCCGCAGGCGCTGGCCTACGCCGCCGGTTCCCTCCGGACCTCCGCCTGCGCCTGGTGCGGCGAGCCCATGGTCTCGCGCCCCTGCCCGTTCTGCTCGGCCAACTCGGCCGGGCGCCCCACCTACGCCTCCGCCGACTCCTCCGCCCGTTCCCCCGAGGTGGCCGCGGAGCCGCCCGGGAACGCCACCCGGGGCCCGGCCCCGGACCGTCACCCCCCGCAGGGCGGCGCCCCGACACCGGGACCACCGCCCAACGGAGAGGTCCGCCGCCCGCCGACACCGACCGCCCCCGTGGAAGGGCCGCCGCACCGTCACCCCGAACCACGGTCCTACTCCCGGTGACGGCCCCTCTCCCGCCCAGGTCCCCACACGCCTCCGGCGACCGGACCCACGACGACACTGGAAACGGAAACCACCCCCTATGAACCCCCGTCAGCGACGCGGCGTCCTGCTCATGGTCGTGGCCGCGGTCGGCGCCGTCGCCGTGTTCGCGTCCGTGCTCACCTACCTCAACAGCCAGGAGGAGCGCCTGGGCCGGTTCGCCACGGTCCTGCGCCTGGTCGAGGACGTGGAGGCCTACCAGCCGATCGGCCAGGACTCGGTGGAGTCCGTCGAGGTCCCCAGCATGTACTTCGACCCGGAGGTGTTCATCACCGACCTGTCGGAGGTGGAGACCCCCGCCGACCAGCAGCTGGTGGCCTCCTCGCACCTGGAGAGCGGTGTGTTCCTGCAACAGGGCATGGTGCAACCACAGCCCACCCTCACCGAGGGCGAGCGGGAGATCGCCATCATGGTCAACGCCGAGACCGGTGTGGCGGGCAAGGTGCGGCGCGGCTCCGTCGTGGACATCTACGGCACCTTCCAGGCCCGTGACCACGGCGAATCCTGCGCGACCCGTGTCATCACCGAGGTGGAGGTCCTCGACATCGGTGAGCTGCGCAGCCAGGAGACCGAATCCGGCGGTGTGGCCGGCGTGGTCCCGGTGACCTTCCGTCTGGACCCGGACAGTGCCCTCCAGCTCGCCTACGCCGAGGAGTTCTCGACCAAGCTGCGGCTGGCGCTGGTCAGCGCGGACGGCGGCGGTACTCCCGGCGAGGAACAGTTCTGCAGCGGCGACTTCGACGACCTCGTCGACCAGGCCGCCGACACCGACGAGCGGCGCACGCCGCATGGGGGGTAGAGACCGGTGAACTTCCGCGTTCTGGCGGGAATGCCCACGTCCGAGACCGAGATGGTGCTCGCCGCGCGTTTCGAGGAACTGGGCACCTGCGACCTGGTGGCCATCCGCGGCTCCAGCACGGCGCTGATCGACGCGGCCGGTGAGTTCCCCGAACTCGACGTGGTCCTGATCCACCAGGAGCTCGGGCCGGCACCGGTGTTCGAGACGATCCGCGACCTGTCCCACCGCCACCCCCAGCTGGCGATCCTGCTGGTGTCGCAGACGATGGACCCCGACACCTTCACCGGGGCCATGGAGGCGGGCGCACGCGGGGTGCTGGCCGCCGACTCGGGTCTGACCGAGCTGGAGACTCGGATCGCCAAGGCCTCCGAATGGTCCCGGACGCTGCGCCGACACCTGGAGTCCGCCTCCCACGAACTGCCGGCCTCCGGGGTCCGCGGGCGGATCGTGACGGTCAGCGGCGCCAAGGGAGGGGTGGGCACCACCACGTGCGCCGTGCACCTGGCCATGGCGGCCGCCCGCCGCGACCGGGTGGTCTGCCTGGTCGACCTCGACCTCCAGGCCGGTGACCTGCCCGCCTTCCTCAACCTGCAGCACCGTCGGTCCATCACCGACCTGGTGGACGCATCCGACGACATCAGCCCGGGCATGCTCGCCGAGACCCTCTACGTGGACCCGCGGGGTCCGCACGTCCTCCTCGCCCCCGAGCACGGTGAACGCGGCGAGGACGTCAACGCGCGCGCCACCCGACGGATCCTCAGCGCCCTGCGCTCCCGCTACGAACTGGTGATCGTGGACTGCGGGTCCACCATGAACGAGGCCACCGCGATGGCGGTGGAGATCGCCGACAGCGCCGTGGTGACGGTGACCCCCGACGTCCCGGCGCTACGCGGGGCCCAGCGGCTGATGGCGATGTGGGAACGGTTGCAGATCCGGGCCCAGGACAACGTCCACTCCCTGGTCACCCGGCACAGCCGCAAGAACGAGATCCAGCCGGACTTCCTCCAGCAGTTGTTGGGCACCCAGGTGCTGCGCACCCCGGTCCCCGCGGCGTACCGGGCGTTGGAGCCCGGAGAGAACAGCGGTGACCCCACCAAGGTGACCGACGAGGGACTGCGCAAGGCCTTCGCCCGGCTCGCCGCGGAGCTGGACCTGTTCAGCGCGCCCATGGTGCCCGGGGGCAGCGGCAAGGGCGGCCACACCTCCGGCGGCCCCACCCCGGGGCCGGGCGGGACCCTGGACGTCTCCCCGTCGACGCGGGACATGTCCGGGTTCCTCAACGTCACCGGCACGGGCCGGCGCAACGGTCAGTCGGTGCCCGGAACCGGTACCACCGGCGTTCGCGGCGGCCGGGACCCGGGATCGGTGGGACGGGGGTCCGGTGGCTGAGCGACGACGCGGCGACGTCCGGGACGACCTCGGGCGGCGCCGCGACGACCGGGGCGCGATCATCGTGGAGTTCGCCGCGATGGTGCCCTTCATGATGCTGGCCCTGGCCCTGGTGTGGCAGGTCCTGCTCATCGGCCTCACCTCGATGTACGCCTCGCACGGGGCCGCCGAGGCGGCCCGACAGGCCGCGGTGACCCCCGACGACATGGAGCGCATCGACGAGGAGGCCCGCAAGCGGGTGAGCGCGCCCTGGGACGCACCGGACGTGCTGACCACCACCGTGGTCGATCGCGACGGAGTGCGTTACGCCCAGGTGACCGTGGCGATGCCGGTGTTCTTTCCGGGGACGAACGGGCCGTGGGACATCACGGGCGAGGCCCAGGTCGTCACCGAGGTGACCCCACGGGGCGGCCTCGACCAGACTCCCCCGGGCGAGCCCCCACCGGTCGACGATCCACCGGTCGAGGAGGACGACGCGTGAACCGCCGCCCCCTGTACCACGCCCTGTTCCCGACCACCGGCCGCCCCCGCCGGGACACCGACCGCGGCGGACCGATCCTGGAGTTCGCGGCCGTCCTGCCGCTACTGCTGCTCACCGTGGTGCTGGCCTTCGAGGCCTTCACGGCGTTCGTGGCGATCGAACGTCTGGAGTCGGCGGCGCGGGCCGGGGCCAGGGCCGCCGGTACACAGCAGTTGGCGGGTGCGGAGGAGACCGCCCGACAGGCCCTGCCCGCCTGGCTGGACGGGGCGACCATCACCAGCGGCACCAACGACAGCGACGGGTTCTACGTCGAGGTCTCGCACTCGCTGCCGATCGTGTTCTCGGTGGACCTGAACGTCACACTGACCCGGCGGGTGGACATGCCGAACGTGTGAGGCGCGCCCACAGCCCACAGCACGGCGGCCATCGAGGGAGGAAACGAGGAACATGGGTCTGAAGGACCGCTTGGAGGAGGACCGTTCCACCGAGGAACGGACCGACCGGAGCAGCGTGACGCACTGGCGACGGCGCCTCCTGGAGGAGATCAACCTCGAGGACCTGTCCCGGCTGACCCTGGCCCAGCGCCGGGTCCGTCTGGAGAAGGTGGTCGGGCACATCCTGTCCCGCGAGGGGCCGGTGCTGTCCGACCGTGAACGGTCGATCCTCACCCGCCGTGTGGTGGACGAGGCGCTCGGCCTCGGTGTGCTGGAGCCGTTGCTCGCCGACGAGTCCATCACCGAGATCATGGTGAACGGCCCCGACAACGTGTTCGTGGAGCGCGCCGGGCGGATGGAGCGCATCGACGCGACCTTCAACGGCGAGGATCAGCTGTACCAGACCATCGACCGGATCGTGTCGATGGTGAACCGTCGGGTGGACGAGTCCTCGCCGATGGTGGACGCCCGGCTGCCCAGCGGCGAACGCGTCAACGTCATCATCCCGCCGCTGTCGCTGTCCGGGCCGGTGCTGACCATCCGGCGTTTCCCCAAGCCCTACCCCATCGAGGACCTGGTCCGCATGGGCAGCCTGGACCAGGCCACCGGGGTGCTGCTGTCGGCGATGGTCCGCGCCCGGTTCAACATCGTGGTCTCCGGCGGTACCGGCACCGGTAAGACCACGTTCCTCAACGCCCTGTCGGCGTTCGTGCCGAGCACGGAGCGGATCGTCACCATCGAGGACTCCGCCGAACTCCAGCTCATGCAGGACCACGTGGTGCGGTTGGAGTCACGACCGGCCAACATCGAGGGACGCGGTGAGATCGCCATCCGCGACCTGGTCCGCAACGCGCTGCGCATGCGCCCGGACCGCATCATCGTGGGCGAGGTCAGAGGACCCGAGACCATCGACATGCTCCAGGCCATGAACACCGGTCACGACGGCTCCCTGGTGACCGTGCACGCCAACTCCGCCGAGGACGCGATCCACCGGATCCAGACCCTGGCCACGCTGGGTGACGGCCGGATCCCCTACAACGCGCTGCGCGACCAGATCAACAACGCGGTGGACGCGATCGTGCACCTGGGCCGCTGGCCGGACGGGTCGCGCCGGATCGCCGAGGTGGCCGTGGTGTCCTCCCGCCGCAGCGAGGAATTCCGGCTGGACCCGTTGATGACGTTCGCGTCGATGCCCTCCGTCGGGGACCCCACGGTGGTGGGCGAGTTCCGCCACCACCCCCTACCGCGCCATGTCGCCGGCCGGATCAACCACGTCGGGGAGAGCGTCCCCGCGGTGTTCGGTGTGGCCGCCGACGGACCGGGCGGAGGCCGCGGGTGAACGTTCGCCGCCTCCCCCTCCGCGCCCCGGCGTCAGCGGCGCGCCCGAATCGATGGGAGTCAGCATGACCTGGCAGTTCGCGGCGATCCTCGGCGGGGTCGCCCTGGTGCTGGCCCTGCTGCTGTGGGCTCTGTGGGAGTTCGTGTCCAGCGCCGAACAGCGCCGTCTCATCGCCTCCCGCAGTGCCCTGGCCCAGGTCGAGTACGACGCCGCCACCCCCATGGCACGACTGGACGTGGTCCTGCACCGCACACAGTGGGGAGCCCGGCTCAGCCGCCGGCTGGCCCGGGCCGGCACGGACGTGCGCCTGTCCACCTTCCTCGTGGCGCTGGTGGGCGGCGCGCTGCTCGCCGTGGTGGTGGTCTGGCAGATCCTGGCGCCCATGTTCGGGCTACTGGCCGCGGCCGGGGTCGCGTTCCTGTTCTTCTCCTACCTGAGCCGGGCCGAGGCCAAGCGGCGGGAGGAGTTCACCGGGCAGCTGCCGGACCTGGCCCGGGTGCTCGGCAACGCGACCTCCGCGGGTCTGGCACTGCCCACCGCCGTGGCCATCGCCGCCGACGAACTCGACGGTCCCGCCGGAGAGGAACTCGGTCGGATGGCCGAATCGATGAAGTTGGGCGCGAGCTTCGAGGAGGCCGTCGCCGAACTGCGCGAGCGCATGCCCTCGCGTGAACTCGGCGTCCTGCTGTCCACGCTCATCGTGTCGTCGAGGTCCGGTGGTTCGCTGGTCGGCGCTCTGCGCAACATCTCCACCACCTTGGAGAACCGCAAGGAGACCCGACGCGAGGTACAGACCATCCTGTCGGAGACCACGAGCACCGTCTGGGCCTTGGGCTTCATGTCCGTGGGTGCGCTGTTCCTGCTCAACGGGATCCAGCCCGGCATCATGCGCACGATGACCGCCCAGCCCGCCGGGATCGCCCTGCTGCTGGTCGTGGCCGCCCTGTTCGTCATCGGGTTCGTGGCGGTCTCCCGCATCACCCGGTTCAAGATGTAGCCCCGGCCCCCGCCCCTGAAGGAACCACCGATGAACCTGCTCCCCCTGCTGGCGGCGACGGTCTCCGCTCTGCTCGTGGTGATCGGCTGCTACGGCCTGTACCTGAGCATGTCCCAGACCCGCATCCCGGTGGACGACCCGGCCGCACGTCCGGTCATCAAGAGCGACGGCACGTTCTTCCTGCACCGGATCACCGAGGCGATCGGGCGCCCGTTCACCGGGTCGGTCCTGGCCTCGCTCACCGACAAGCACCACGCGTCCATCTTCCAACGGATCGAGGCGTCCGGCCGGGTCGACGGGTTGACCGTGGAACGGTACGTGCGGCGCAAGATCGGCGAGGTCGCGCTCTACGGCACCCTGGCCGCGCTGCTGCTCCTGTCCGGTAACGCCCTGTTCGCCCTGGTGATGCTGGCGTTCGTGGGTCTCACCGACCTGAGCATGTACGTCAACGCCCAACAGCGGGCCGACCAGGTGCAGTCCCAACTGCCGGACTTCCTGGACGTGCTCGCGGTGACGGTGAGCGCGGGCATGTCGTTCCGGGCCGCCGTCGCCCGGGTGGCCGATTCCATGCCCGGGGTGCTCTCCGACGAGTTCGTCATCGCGCTGCGCCAGATGGAACTGGGCATCTCCCGCCGAGAGGCGTTCGACGCCCTGCGTCGCCGCAACCGCAACGAGTCCCTCAGCAAGTTCGTCACCGCCATCCAGCAGGCCGAGGAGCTGGGGGCCCCACTGAGCGACACCCTGGCCGTCATCAGCACGGACATGCGGCGCGCGGACGCCCAGTACATGCGGCGCAAGGCCCAACAGCTCAACCCGCGGGTGACGGTCGTGACCGCCACGACCCTGTTGCCGGGGCTGCTCATCCTCATCGTCGGTTCGATGATCCTCGGGAGCGACATCGACTTCGGCGTGCTTCTGGGCGGCTGAGCCCGGACGATCCACGCCGCCGGGCCCCACCGCCGGTGAGCTCCGCACCGGTGAACGCATCGGCGGGCTCGCCCGGTGAAGCCCCGGGGCAGGGCCGCCATCGACCACGTCATGGTGTCCTCGTCCCGTGCCCGACGCTCCGGGTCGACCGGGCGCTCGGGCCGCTCGGCCTCGCGCGGCGCTCACCCCGGCGGCTCGTCGCGCTCGTGCTCGGGCGGACGGACCCGCTCACCCGAGGGTGATGGCCCCGGGCCCGCTGCGACCCCGGGCAGGTGCGGGAGGCACCACAGGAGCGGAGCACCACGAACATCGAGAACGGGGCCGCTCCGAGGAAGGCCGCGGCACCACTGAAAGCGGTTTCACGTTCGAGGACCGCGAGGATCCGCACCAGCGCGTGGCGAGAACGCGACCGACGCCCGATTCATGTCCCGCCTCCATCGCCCGCCGGACGGTGCGGTGGATTGCACCGGTCGGCATTCTCGGAAGAACAGGCCCCACGCGAACGTGAGCACAGAGGAATCCACGCTCGGATTCGTCGCGATCGCGGCCCGGTATCCCTCCCCTGGCCGGCCCGCACCGGCCGAGTGGACCGCGACCGACCACCGGGGTCGTACCGGCGGGCTCACCGCACCGGGCGGCCGGAACGCCCTGCGAACGGGGCGATCCCCGCTCCGCCACGGGAATCCGTCACCACAGGACCACCGTGCGGGAAAGCCCTTTTCTCCCCGGACGTTCGCCCGAGGAGAAAAGGGGGTTCATCCTTCCCCCCAGACCCGGTTCACAGAAAAGGGAGCGGCGGGATCTCTGCGCCCTCGCCGATCACCCGGCCGGCGCGGGCGGCGGAAAGGGAATCCGCGACAGGACCGGGATCAGATGCTCTTCCTCGAATTCCAGATGCGTGTACAACTGTTCCGCCATGCGATCGAGTTCGGCCCGGAAATGGTCGGGGTCGGCGTCGGCCAGATCGGAGAGCAACCGTTCCAGTTCACCCCGGATCCGGTCCACGACCCGGTGTTCGGCCATCAACCGTTCGATGGACTCTCGCAGGTGCGGATAGCCCTCGGCGAGGCGCGGGAACATCGTGTCCTCACCGGTGTGGTGGACGTGCAGCGACGTGCAGAACGCCAGGCAGTGTTGGCGTATCTGCAGGCCGAGACCGACGGGCGCACCGGCGCGGGCGCGCCCGGCCAGGTACGTCTCGGCCTCGTCCCGGACACGGTCGAGTTGGCCGCGCAGCCACCCGTGCACCTCGAACAGCTTCCCCGCGAGGGTCGTGATCTCGGTGGGGGACGTGTCGGCGCACGGTTGGAGCTCCACCACGGGGAACCGACCCCCGGACCGGGCCTCACCGTCACCGGCTCCGTGCGTGCGGCGGACGATCTCCTCGCACCAGCGGTCCCGTTCGGCCCCCTCCGCGGGCACCGCCACCGCCTCGAAGGTCGTGGCGTCGACCTCCACGACCACCAGCGGGTGGGCGAGCAGGTCGTGGTACCAGTCGGGTTCGTGGGTCGTGCCCGCGGACGCGGCCACGACCAACAGCCGCCCCTCGATCCGCAGGTAGCCGAGCGGGGTGACGGACTCCCGACCCGTGCGGGCACCGGTGGTGGTGAGCAGCAGGTCACCGCTCTCGGCCCCGCCGTCGAGGCGTTCCTCGAACGGAGGAACCGACGGTGCGGGTCGGACGTGAGCACGGGCGGGTGGGTCCTCGGGGCCCTGGGTGGTGTGATCGGTCATGGAACGTACCTCCTGAGCGTGGAGGCGGCCGTCCCCGGGCACGCGCGATCCACCCGCTCGTCAGGGCCCTGTCTCATGGCGATGCCGCCCGGACGACGTGGACGGACCCGACGAGGCGAGGAACGAAGGTGGGCGCGTGAACGCGCCGAGGCGAGGTGCGTGGGGAGGCCGCCGGTCGGTGTGCCGGGCGGCGCAGCGGCCCGGACCGGGCCGCGAGCGGTTCAGACGCTCAGGTTCCGCATACGAAGTCGTGGCTCACGATCGGCTCCCCGGAAAAGTCAGGCGCCTCCATACCGACCGACCGACCCACTGCTCTTGGTGCGGGGCACGCGACGCCCGCCCATCATAGGCGGCGGTGCGGGTGGAGCGCATCCCTCGGGATGTGCGCCCCGGCTCGGAAGGCAGGGGTCACCCCTGCCCGGGCCGATCGGCGGCGGGGCCGACGAGGTCGCCGCCCCGGTCCGGCGCGCACGCTCCGGGCCCCGGGCCCGACGGCGGCCCCGGTCACCGCCCCCTCGTCCTGGTCGAGGGGGCGGTGGCCACCGCACGGTGGGGCGCATCGACGATCGGGGACGCGTCCCGTTCCCGGTCACCCGCCGAACGGTCGGCAGGCCCGGTCGTCCCCGTCACGGTCCGGCTGTGGCGCCACTGGGTGGAACCGCACCCGGTGCGTGGGCGCTCGACGCGCGCCCGAAGCGTCCACCGGCCGGCCCCGGCCCTCACGGGGCGTCGATCACCGTGCCGGCCTCAGCCCTCGCCGTCGGTGTCGCCCTCCCCCACGGGGCAGTTCATCATGCTGTTGCTCTCCAGCGCCGTGTCCGGGACGGCGAAGAAGCCCGACCCCAGCATCTCCTCATCCCGCCATTCCAGGGTCCCGTCCACGTCGTAGCAGTGCCCGCTCATCTCGTGCACGAGCGGACCCGCGTGCGCGGCGGGCCGATAGGCCACCCCGGCACGCTCCGGTGCGCCCGGGATGAACACGGTCAGCTCCTCGGTGGGCCGGCCGGGTCCCAGCACCGCCAGCGTGGTCAGGGGCGCCGCCAACTCGCTGCCGGTGCCGCCCCGATGGACCACCTTGTCGACGCCGTCGTTCTCGGCGGGGTCGATGGGGGTCAGGGTCAGGAAGTCCTCGGCGTAGACGTGATGGCTGCCGACGTCGGGGTGGTAGCGCACCTGCACCGAGAATTCGATGCCGTCGCTGGCGGGGACGGCCTCGGTCATGCACACGGTGAGCACGGGGAACGCGGCGAGGCTCGGAGTGGCCAACCCGAAGTCGGCGGTGTCGTGGTCGACGGGGTAGGCGAAGGGCCAGATCTCCGGGTCGACGACGGCCACCCCCTCCGGTGCCGGAGTGAGCAGGTCCAGGTAGACCTCCGTGCCGGCGGCGGCCGGGTCGAAGGGGCGCCACTGGGCCCGGGCCTCCTGGGCGCTCATCCGTTCGGAATCGTCGCAGGCCAGGGGTTCGGGTGTGGCGGGTTCGGGCTCCGCCTCCTCCTCGGCGTCGCCGCTCCCCGGTTCCTGCGTGCGCTCCTCGGCGACGACGGTGTCGGCGGGCGCGTCACCGAGGGCGTTGTACAGCAGGTAGCCGCCGCCCAGCACCAGGGCCATACCGGCGGCACCGACACCGAGCCACAGGCCCAGGCGGGGCCCGCCCGCGGTCTCGTCGTCCTCGTCGAGTCGGATCTCCGCGGTGGGATGTTCCCCGGCGGGTCCGCCCCGACCACCGAAGAGGTACGCCCCGGCGTCACTGCCACGGTCCACGGCCGCGCCGGGGCCCCGGAGGCCGGGAGGCGCGCCCTGGCCCGCCGGTGCCTCGAGACGTCGAGGCGGCATCGGAGGCACCGGGCCGGCCGCCGCGCTCGCGGGTCGCGAACCGTCCTGCTCACGCGGCTCCGCGCCGGCCCGCCGCTGTTCGGCCAGGGCCAGGGCGGCGTCGGTCCACGCCACGGGGTCGTGCCAGCTCAGGTCCAGGGTGGGCCAGTGCTCGGCGATGAGCGCACGCAACCGGTCGGGCCAGGTGTCCGCGGTGGCACGCTCGTCGATGCCGAGCAGGAGCAGGCACTCCAGGTACGCCTCCTCCGCGGAGGGACGCCGGTCGGGGTCGGGGGAGAACGCGCGTTCGAGCAGGGGGCGCAGCCCCTCGGGGAGGGCGCTCAGGTCGACGTGGGCCCGTCGGGCGCGGGCGGCCATCTCCCACACGATCTGCCCGGGGACCCGACCGGGGACGTGTCCGGCGGGGCTGGGGCCGAAGGGCGGGGTGCCGGTGGCGGCGAACACGACCAGCCCGGCCCACCCGTGCACGTCGCTGGCGGGGG
>NZ_QOCZ01000082.1 GCF_018207095.1 Nocardiopsis sp. MG754419
GTCAGGCCCGGCCCCCGCCCCCGTGACCGGGCCTGACCAGGACGACACCCCGGCGGTTCCGCCTTCCTCCGAGGCCTCACGTGCCGTGGCACCACGGGTCCTGACCGCGCTGACCGCGATCCGCGGGACCCTCGACACCCACGGCGACGAGTTGGGCCGCCTGGACGCGATCGCCGGCGACGGCGACCACGGCATCGGCATGCGGCGCGGCGCGACCGCGGCGGAGCAGGCGGCCCGGCAGGCGTGCGCACGGGGCGCGGGGGCGGGCACGGTACTCGGCCACGCCGCCGACGCCTGGGCCGACCGTGCCGGCGGCACCTCCGGAGCCCTGTGGGGCGTCCTGCTCCGCGCGATCGCCGACACCTGGGCAGACGTGAACGCCCCGGACCGAGCCCGGGTGCGGGAGGGCGTGAACGAGGCCGACCGCAAGGTCCGTGAACTGGGTGGAGCCCGGGTCGGTGACAAGACCATGGTCGACGCGCTCTCTCCCTTCGCTCAGTCCCTGGACCACAGGGTGCGTGAAGGCGACACGCTTCCGGTGGCCTGGCGCGAGGCGTCGCGCGTCGCACGCGAGAGCGCCGACGCGACGGCCGGGTTCCGTCCACGCCTGGGGCGGGCCCGCAACCACACCGAGGCCGGGCTCGGCACACCCGACGCCGGTGCCGTCTCCTTCGCCCTGATCACCGAAGCCGTGGGCGCGGCCCTGTTCGCCGACCAGACCCGTTCCAGCGATGAGGAGTCATCTTGACGAACACACTGCGGATCGTCGTCGGATCCGACGACGCCGGATTCACCTACAAGGAAACGCTCCGGCAGGACCTGGAGAACCACGAGCTGGTGGCGACGGTCACCGACGTCGGGGTGGACGCGCAGGGGCACACCGCCTACCCGACCATCGCGACCCGGGCGGCGGAGCTGGTCGCGGCCGGCGAGGCCGACCGGGCCCTCCTGATCTGCGGCACCGGACTCGGAGTGGCGATCGCGGCCAACAAGGTCCCCGGGGTGCGCGCGGCCACCGCCCACGACAGCTTCTCGGTGGAACGCTCGGTCCTGAGTAACAACGCCCAGGTGCTCACTCTGGGCCAACGCGTCGTCGGGATCGAACTCGCCCGCAGGCTCTGCCGTGAATGGCTCACCTACCGGTTCGACCCGGAGAGCGCCTCCGCCGAGAAGGTGCGCGTGCTGACCGAGTACGAGGCACAGCGTCAGAACCGGACCTCATGAGCCACGACTTCGTCATCGGCGTCAGCCTCAAGATGTACTTCTCCCACGCGCGCACCCTGGAGTGGTGCCGCCGGGTCGGTGCTCTGGCGGCCGCGCATCCGGCGATCCGCACCGGTGCGACCGAACTCGTCGCCCTCCCCACCTTCCCCGCACTCGTACCGAGTCGTCCCCTCCTGGGGCCGTCGATCGCCCTCGGCGCACAGGACGTGGCGGCCACCGACGCAGGCCCCCACACGGGCGAGGTCGGCGGCGGTGAGCTGGCCGAGGTCGGCTGTACCTTCGCCGAGATCGGGCACGCCGAACGGCGCCGGATGGGCGAGACCGACGCCATCGTGGGGGAGAAGGTCTCCTCAGCCCTGCGCCACGGCCTGGTCCCGCTGGTGTGCGTCGGTGAGGCCGAACGCGCCGACCCCCGGACCGCGGCGACCGTGGTCGCCGACGAACTGCGACGGGTCCTGGCCCCCTCCCGGGCGCGCGGGCAGATCGGCCGTGTCGTCGTCGCCTACGAACCGCACTGGGCCATCGGGCGCAGCGAAGCCGCCCCCACCGAGCACATCTCCACGGTGTGCCGGCACCTGAGGAGCACCCTCACCGAGGACGGCCACCCGCCGGAGAGCAGGGTGCTGTACGGCGGCAGCGCCGGACCGGGACTGCTCACCGAACTCGGCGACGCGGTCCAGGGCCTCTTCCTGGGCCGGTTCGCCCACGATCCCGACGCCCTCACCCGCGTCCTCGACGAAACCCTGGCTCTGAAGGAGGGGTCCTCGTGATCGGTCTGAGCACCTACGCCTACTTCTGGCAGTGGTCGGAGCGCAACCCCGAGCCTCTGTCCCTGACCGACATGCTCCACGACACGGCGTCCCTGGGGGCGGACGTCTTCCAGATCTGCGACTACCCCCCGCTGGAGGCCATGGACGAGGGCGAATTCGCCCGGATCCGCGCGACCGCCCGCGACCTCGGCCTGATCCTCGAAGTCGGCACCCGCGGTGTCGCCCCCGACCACCTGCGCCGATTCCTGGACATCGCCGCGCACCTGGGCGCGACCTTCGTCCGGTCGATGATCACCCCGCAGGACCTGCACTCCGAGGCAGGCGTACCGGCGATGCTCACCGACGTCCTCCCCGAGTACGCGGAGAGGGGCGTCGAGCTGGGGCTGGAGACCTACGAGCAGCTGTCCACCCGCGCCCTGGTGGACATCGTCGAAAGCGTCGACGACCCCGCGCTCGGCATCGTCCTGGATCCCGCCAACTGCGTCGCCCGGCTGGAGCACCCCTCCGACGTCGTGGAGATGACCGCGCCCCACGTGAACAACCTGCACGTCAAGGACTTCGTCTTCGGCCGAAGCGAAGGGTGGGTCGGATTCACCCTCACGGGTTGCCCCCTCGGCGAAGGACTCCTGGACCACGACCTCGTCCTCGACCGGGTCCGCCCGGAGCGACGCGGCATCAACCAGGTCATCGAGCACTGGCTTCCCTGGGCCGGTGACGCCACCGAGACCACACGTATCGAACGTCAATGGACACGCCACAACCTCGACCGACTGAGGAGCACGAACTCATGAGCATCGACACCCTGACCATCGCCGTCGTCGGCGCCGGCGGCAAGATGGGCCAACGCGTCTCCAACAACCTCAAGCGCACCGACGCGACCGTCCGGTACGCGGAGAACTCCCCGGCCGGCCGGGAGCGCGTCGAGGGCCTGGGGCTGGAGGTCACCCCCACCGCGGAGGCCGTCACCGGCGCCGACGTCGTGATCCTCGCCGTCCCCGACATCGTCCTCGGCGCGGTGAGCGAGGAGGTCGTGCCCCTGCTCGACCACGGGTCCATCGTGGTGACCCTCGACCCGGCCGCCGCCTACGCCGGACTCCTGCACCAAAGGGAAGGGATCGAGTACGTGTGCGCGCATCCGGCGCACCCGTCGATCTTCCTGCA
The DNA here is from genome assembly GCF_018207095.1 of Nocardiopsis sp. MG754419. GTDB lineage: Bacteria > Actinomycetota > Actinomycetes > Streptosporangiales > Streptosporangiaceae > Nocardiopsis. The sequence continues at coordinate 3,156 of NZ_QOCZ01000082.1, forward strand.
GCGCACCACCAAGGAGGAGTACGCCGACACCTTCGGTGGCGTCGCGGCCCCCCAGCACGCGGTGGCGGCGGTGGAGTCGGGCAAGGAGGACGTCCGCGCCATCGCCGAAACGGTCATCCGCACCATGTACGCGCCCGTGATCGACGTGCACTGGGTGAGCGTCAAGCAGCTCGCGATCCTCGAACCGACCCTGGTCGAGACGATCGCCTGCATGATCGGAGAACTCCTCCACGAGGCACTGGAGGAGACCGTCAACACCGCCGGTGTTCCCCGCGCCGCGGCCGAGGCCCTGTTCCACGGCCACATCCAGGTCGCCCTGGTGAACGCCCTGCGGGGGGACCACCCGTTCTCCGACGCGTGCCACATCGCCATGGGCCACGGTCGCGAACTCATCGTCAAGGACGACTGGAAGCGGGTCTTCGACGACGCGGTCCTCGACGAGACGATCACCAAGATGCTGAAGATCGACGCGATCAAGCGCTGATCGGCACACGCGCGGTCGGGCACATCCGGGTGTGCCCGCGCCCGCCGCCGGACTCCGCGCCCGCTCTCCTCAGCGGACGCATGATCCCCACGCGTTTCGGTGGCGATCACCCTGAACTCCCCTCGGCACATCGCTCTGTTCGCGAACGGGCGGTAAGGAACTCCCCATGAACGCACCCGTTCTCCTCGGCATCGCCGTGGCCTCGATCGCGGTATTGCTGATCCTGGTCATGAAATTCAAGCTGCCGGCCTTCATCGCACTGCTGCTCGTGGCCGTCGGCACGGCGCTCGCGAGTGGGATCCCCTTCGATGAGGTGATACCCACCGTGATCGAGGGCATGGGCGGGACCCTCGGCAGTGTGGCGCTTCTGGTCGGCCTCGGAGCCATGCTGGGCGCCATCATCGAGAAGACCGGTGGGGCCGAGGTGCTCGCCGCGAAGTTCACACGCGCGCTCGGTAAGGAACGGGTGGGCCCGGCACTGTTGATCGCCTCGGCGATCTTCGCCATCCCGATCTTCTTCGACGTCGGGTTCATCATCCTGCTGCCGATCATGTTCAGCTTCGCCAAGGTGGCGGGACACCGATCGCCGGTCTTCGTCGGCGTTCCCATCGCGGGGCTCATGGTCTACATCCACAACACGGTCCCGCCCCACCCGGGGGTGACCGGGAGCAGCACGCTCCTGGGAGCGGACATCGGCCTGGTGACCATCGTCGGTGTCCTGCTGATCGTCCCGATCGGGTTCCTCGCGCACTACGGCGGGAAGCTCATCACCTCCCACTGGGAGTTCCCGATCGACCGGGACGTCCGGGAACGGTTCGACGGGACCGTCGACCGCGACGAGGGCGCACCGGCGTCCTCCGCTCCCGCGGACGGTTCCGGCGGGGGGACCGACACCACCGTCGCACCCCCACTCAGGGTCAGGACCGAACCGGGAGCGGGCACCGTCGCCCTGATGATCCTGCTGCCGATCATGATGATCGCCACCGGGACCGTCGGGGACCTCCTCCTCACGGAGGGGTCCACCACCGCGAGGGTGGTCTCCCTGATCGGACAGCCCGCGTTCGCCCTGATGGTCGTCGTGTCCCTCTCCCTCTACCTGCTCGGGAAGCGGCACGGGTGGGGCATGGAGGAGATGGGCGACATCATGAACGCCTCCCTCGCCCCGGCCGCGATCGTGGTGTTCGTGACCGGAGCAGGTGGCGTCTTCGCCCAGGTCCTCACCGAGAGCGGGATCGGCGAGACCATCTCCGGGCTCCTGCTGCGGACGGGCGTCCCCATCGTCCTCATGGCCTTCCTCCTCGCGACGATCTTCAAGGTCGCGCAGGGTTCGGGCACGGTGGCGACCCTGGCGGCCGCCGGACTCCTGCAGTCCACCATCGCCCAGGGAGACTTCTCCTCCCTGCAGGTCACGCTGATCGTCCTGGCCATCGGGTGCGGTTCCACCGCGTTGTCGCACATCAACGACTCGGGCTTCTGGATCGCCAGCAAGTTCCTCGGCCTCTCGGTGGCCGACGGACTGCGGACGTGGACACTCCTCACCACCGTGATCGGCTGGGTCGGCATGGCCATCATCGGGGGGCTCTGGGTGGTCGCCACCTGACCCGAACGGACGCCCGGACCCCGAACACCGTCAAAGGAGCGGTGCGGGGTCCGGGCCCGGGCGAGGCGACCGACGAAGGTCCGCGGTGAGCACACGGGCCGTGGCGAATCCGCCCGTGGCCGGTAGATGAGCGGTTACCCTGCCCGGGTGAGGACCCCCGACGCCTCGGACACGCCCGGGGCCCACGAACCGTCCACCATCGCCGACCTGCTCGCATCGGCCGTCAGCCGCTTGCGGGCCATCAACGCCCTGTGCTCACCGGAGGTGGAGCGGGCGGTACGGGCGGTGCCGCGCCACACGTTCGCCCCCGAGTTCGACCTGGACGAGGTCTACGCCCCTGACAAGGTGCTGACCACCCGCCATGACGCGGACGGCACCACCACCAGCTCGGTCTCGGCGATGTGGGTGCAGACCCTCATGCTGGAACGCGCCCGCCTGGCCCCCGGCCTGCGGGTGCTGGCGATGCCGCGTTCCAGGATCGTCACTCCTTTCTCGGCCACCGTGGTCTCGGGGGCGTAACCGAGCATCTCGATCTCGCCCCCGAGGATGCGGGGTACTCTGACCGGCTTCGGCGACGGGACGATCGGGTCTCCGGTCCAGGGGATCAACGGACCCGCTCGGATGCTCGTGGAGAAGGGGCGGGTGGAGGTTCTCGACCATCTTTCCACAGGCCAGGACGGGTGTCCGGTCGATCCGCAAGTGCCTACTGGTGGCGGGTATGGGCCGTATCAGGGCGGGTCCGGGGCGGGGGTGCACGGACGTGCACCCTCACCACATCGGTGAGTGACGGGATGGGTGGTGCGCACTCACCGGCCCGGGTTTCCGGCCCTGTGCACCCTCTGGTGCACCCCCGGCAACGCAAAAGCCCCTGACCTTGCGACGTTGTCGCTGGTCAGGGGCTTGAGTCTCTGGGGTGAGCGACGGGACTTGAACGCTGATGGGGGAGTGGTGTGACCTGCGGTGATGCGAGAATCCGCAGGCCAAAGGGGAGGTGGTCGCCCGGTCGTGGCGGGTAGCCCCGCGTTCCACCGGGCGCCGTGCACCCTCCGGATGCACCACGGCCCAGGCCCGCCTGGTGCGGCCTCACAGGTGCTCCGCACCGAGCGGGTACGCGCTGATTCGGCTCCTCCAGCTGAATCGTGTGAGGAACAACGTCCCCGGGCTCCGCCCGGCCCGCCGCGTGGCGGGCCGGGCGCGGAGTCAGCGCGGCGGGATGTCCTCCGGCACCAGGGTGGTGAAGTCCTCCCTGGTGGCGTTCTCGACGCCCTTGACCAGGCGCCCCGCCTGCCGGGTGATCATCCGCTCCAGCACCTGGCGCGCGTAGCGGGCGTTGCCGAAGTTCTCGTCCCTGGGCACGCCGGAGAAGTGCTCGCGCAGCGCCTCCGTCGTCTCGCGACCGCAGGTGTAGTCGGAGGCCGCCGCCATCCGCTCGATGATGGTGACCAGTTCGTCGTCGCTGTAGTCCGGGAACTCCACCTGGTGGTTGAAGCGTGAGGCCAGACCCGGGTTGGAGTCGAGGAAGCGCCGCATCTCGTGGGTGTATCCGGCGACGATGACCACGACGTCGTCGCGGTGGTCCTCCATGAGCTTGACCAGGGTGTCGATGGCCTCCTGGCCGAAGTCGTTGCCCGCGTCACCGCGCGGGGCCAGGGTGTAGGCCTCGTCCACGAACAGCACCCCGCCCTTGGCCTGCTCGAACACCTCGGCGGTCAGCTGCGCGGTGTGGCCGATGTAGCGTCCGACCAGGTCGGCGCGGGCCGACTCCACGACGTGGTCGCCGCGCAGCACGCCCAGGGCGTGCAGGAGCTTGCCGTACAGCCGGGCCACGGTCGTCTTACCGGTACCGGGAGGCCCGGCGAAGACCAGGTGGTGGCTCATCGCCGCCACCGGAAGCCCCATCGCGCGGCGCTGTTGGGACATCAGGAGCAGGTTGGCCAGGTCGTTGACGGTCTCCTTCACGCTTTCCAGGCCCACCATCGCGTCCAGCTCCTCGCGCAGGGCCGCGATTCCCTCGGGGGTTCCGCCCGTCCGCTCCTCAACGGCCGCCTCTCCCAGGTCCTCGGGCAGCAGGAGGGTGAGCGAGTCCGGGCTGTCGGGGATCGTCCCGCCCAGTCGGTAGGCCTGGCGGTCGATCATCTCCTCGAAGACCTTGCGGGCCTCGCGTCCGTTACCGAACATCGGTCCCTTGGGCAGCCGCGTGAAGTGGGCGCGCAGCGCGTCCTCGGTCCCCTCCGTCATGCGGTAGCTGTGCGCGACGCACATCTTCCGTACGATCTCGGTCAGCTCCTCCGGCTCGTAGTTGGTGAACTCGATGGTCCGGCTGAACCTGGAAGCGAGCCCGGGGTTGGTCTCGAGGAACGCGTCCATGTTCTCGGTGTATCCGGCGACGATGACCACGACGTCGTCGCGGTGGTCCTCCATGAGCTTGACCAGGGTGTCGATCGCCTCCCGGCCGAAGTCGGCACCGCCGCCCCCGCCGCCCTCGCCTTCGCCGGCCAGGGTGTAGGCCTCGTCCACGAACAGCACCCCGCCCTTGGCGCGTTCGAACACCTCGGTGGTCTTGATCGCCGTGCCGCCGACGTACTGCGACACCATGTCGGCGCGGGCCACCTCCACCACGTGGCCGTAGCGCAGTACGTCCAGCTCCGCGAGGATCTGCCCGTACAGCCGGGCCACGGTCGTCTTACCCGTTCCGGGGGCCCCGCCGAACACCAGGTGGCGGCTCATGGGCGGGCTGGGCAGCCCCATCTCCGCCCGGCGCTGGGCCATCTGGTTGCGGTTGATGAGCGTCTTGACCTCGTGTTTGACCCCGGCCAGACCCACGAGGGCGTCCAATTCCGCCAGGGGCCCGAGCTCCTCCTCGCCCAGTTCCTCGTCGTCCAGGGCCGGGATGTCCGGCAGGGGCACGGGGGTGCCCGCCAGGTCGCCGAACGCGTCCGGGGCACCGTTGTCACTGCTGAGCAGCTCCTCGGTGTACATGCGCTCGCTGGCGACGGTCTGGCGCAGCCCGGAGCGGCCGTTGGAGCGCACCGAGCAGTGTTCCACCGCCACGTCCTCGGTGGAGTGGATCAGGATGCCGTCGGCTCCGTTGTCGAACACCTCACACCGGCGCAGCGTCGCACCGGCCTTGGCAGCCACGAGGACCCCGTTGCGGCGCCCCTTGTACACCCGGGTGCGCAGCACCGTGGCGCCGCCGGAGCCGGAGCGAACGGAGATGCCGTCGCCCGAGCACTCGGAGACGTCGCAGTCGCGCACGTCGGCCGTTCCGCCCGCGCCCACCGAGATCCCGGCGTCGCGGCTCCCGGTGATCCGCACACCGGTCAGCAGCGGAGCGCCGCCCTCCTCGACCGACACCGCGGCCTTACCGTTGCGCTCCAGCGTCACCTCCTCCAGGCGTCCGCGGCCGCCCTTGCCGAACACCACGCCCTGGCCCCGGGTCCCGGTGATCGCGGTCGCGCGCAGGAAAGGCGCGCACGCCTCGATCACCACTCCGGGGCCGACCGTGTCGCTGATCGTCCCGCGGTCGAACTCCGTGCTGCTGCCTCCGGTCAGCCGCAGTCCCCGCCCGCCGCGCACGACCAGACCGAGGAAGGAGGTCGAGGCGCGCTCATCGGCGTGCACGGCCTCCCCGTCAGAATCCTCGACCTCGCAGTCGGTGAAGGTGCCGCGCGCCCGGCCGGACAGGTGCAGGCCCACGCCCTTGGGGCGCACCACGCGCACCCGTGCCAGTTGGGGGTCGGACTCGTTGTGCACGGCGACGCCGCGTCCGCCCACGTCCTCGAACACGCAGTCCCGCACGATCGGGCGGGCCCTGCTGGCCACGACCAGTCCGTCGGACTCGGTTCCGCGCACACGTGTGTCCAGCACCGAGGTGGTGGCGCCCTCCTCCAGCGCCACCGCGGGTTTGCCGGTCCCGGAGATCTCGCAGTCGCGGATCGTTCCCCCGGACTGTCCGCTGGCGAAGACGCCGTTGCCCCCGGTGTCGCGCAGTACGCAGGAGCGGATGGTCGGGCTCGCCTGCTCGCCGATGACCACAGCGCTGGTCTCGACCTCCTCGAACAGGCAGTCCTCGATGATGCTCGGACCCTTGGAGGTGATCACCACGCCCGCGCCCGTCGAGCACGTCACACGGCTGTCGCGCATGGAGAGCGCACCGCCACCGCGCACCGCCACCGCGGTCCACGCGGCGCCCGCCACCTCGCAGTCGACCATCTCCACCTGTCCGATGGGGATATCCACCGCGGGGTGCTCGGTGTGACGGCCGCGCAGGACCAGCCCCGAAAGTTTGACCGCCTCGGCCGCCGAGACCACCGCGCTGCCGGAGACGCCGGTGATCTCCACGCTGCCCGGGCCGTCCCGCGCCGTCAGGGTGACCACACCGTTCAGGATCAGCGTCTCCTCGTAGCGGCCGGGGGCGATGGTGATGAGGGAGCCGCTGCCGGCCGCCGCGACGGCCTCGGCGATGGTCGCGTGTGCGTCCTGGGCGTCGGCGTCGACGGTGAGGAGCTGCCTGGTCATCGGTGTCTTCCTAGATCGGGGGAGAGGGCGGCGGGACGGCTCCGCGCCGGTGGGCTGGACGGTGGACTCCTCGCCCGCGAGGGCGTGCCCGAAGCCCCGTGCCCCGCCGGACCGGAGCGCCGCCCGGTGGAGGTCCGTGGACCGCCCCGGTCGTCCCCCTTGCGGGGAACCGGTGCGAGATCCGTCGCGGGGGACCGTCCGGAGGCGCTCCTCGTTGGTCTCGCGCCACTCGGGGCGGGAAACCCGGCGGTGCGAGTGGCTCGCGCCGTTACCGCGATGCGGGCCCGGGTGGTGGAGCGGCCCCCACTCCCGAGCGTACCCGCCGGGCCCGCCGACGCGGGTAGCGGTCCCTCGGCACCGGCCCGGCGCCCCCGCTCGGGGCGGACCGCCGGACCGGCTCCGGCAACCGGTGCGATACCGCACGGTTCGGGGGTCACGGGGTCGGGTCAATAGGGGCGCCTCGGCGCCGGGTCCCGGGCCCGGCGCTCTCCCGGAAGGGCGGCCCGCCAGGCGCGACCGCGTCCCCGTGGGATGAGCACGCCCGCGGCGACGGTGGTGAGGATGAGCGCCGCCGCGATGCCCACCACCACCAACACGGAGGGTGGGGACACGTCCCCCGGCCCCGGGTCGGGTACGAAACCGGCGCCCGGATAGGCGTTCCCGGCGGATGCCCCGGGAGCGGCGCTGAGCGCGCCGACCGGGTCCACGCGCCCGCTGCCGCGCAGAGCGTCCCCCGGTCCGTCCGGAGAGGGGTAGGCGGTGGCGAGCAGCCGCTCACGGACGTCGGACGCCGACAGGTCGGGTTCGTACGAGAGCAGCAGGGCCGCCGTGCCCGCGACGAACCCGGCCGCGACCACGTCCCCGGCGCCCACGAAGTGGCCGTCTCCGCCGGGGCCGACGCTGACGATCAGGTCGCCCGGTGCGGTCAGGTCCACGCGCGCCGCCGTGCCGTCGGAGTCCAGGGCCGCGAAATCGGCGACGGGGGAGCCGTCCACGCCCACGGCGGCCACACTGACGGCCGCCGCGTGGTCCCCGGGCGAGGCGGGGACGAAGACGCGGTTGACGGCGACCGTCGCGGGTGCCACGACCAGCACGTCGGCCTCGGCGGCCGCGTCCATCGCCGTGACGAGCTCGAGGCTGGACTCGGCGATGGCCGTGCCCACCAGTACGACCTCGGCGCCTTCGTCGACGGCGGTCTCGATGCCGTCGGCGATGCTGGACGCGTCGGAGGCGCCCAGGGCCTCGGTCACGGGCACGTCGATCACGCGCGCGCCGGGGGCGACTCCCGTCAGTCCGCTGTCGCTCTGGGGGCGACCGGCGACCAGCCCGGCCAAGAAGGTGCCGTATCCCAGGCAGTCCTCGCTGCCCTGGCCGGACAGGGCCGGTCCGACCGCCGCGGTCTCCGCGTCGATACCGGTGCTGAGGACGGCGATGGTGACGCCGTCGCCCTCCGACAGGTCCCAGGCGCCGGGCAGGTCGAGCAGCGGTGTGGTCCACGGCCGCTCGGCCACCACCGTGGAGGAAGCGGGCGTGCACCCGCCGTCGGGCGCGGTGCCGATCGCGGGCAGCGGATCCTGTTCGGCGGACCCCTCCGGCGCGGCCTCCGGTGAGGGCTGGGCGCCGTCCGCGAGGGCGGGCGGGGCGGCGAGGGCCGTCAGCCCGACGCAGGCGGCCGACAGCGCGGCGGCGGTCGCGCGCCGAGCCGCCAGTGCCACGCAGTTCCACGCGGTCATGGGCGAACTCCGTAGGTGGTCGGGTGGCCGGGTCGGGTGCGCGCACGTCCCCGGAGCTCACGGCCCCGGACCGCACGGCGCCCGACCGCGGTGTGGTGCCCCCGTGCACCGTACGGCACCGGGACGGCGGACCCCGACCCGTCGGGCCGGGGCGCGGCGTGAGCTGTCGGCGCCACGGCGTCAGTCCTCGTCTTCCATGCCCTCGGCGATCGCGAGCTGGACCGGGATCGGATCGCGGCGTGAGATCCACAGGGCCCGGCCCGGCGACATTCGCTGGGCGCGCACGCTGCCGAAGAGCACGCCCTCCGATGGCGGGCTCGACAGCATGATGCTGGGGGTGTTGCTGTCGATGAGCGACCGGATGGCCGGTTCGGAGGCGGCCCGGCTGAAGCCGCCCGCGGCACGCGCCAGGATGAGGTGCATGCCGATGTCGGCGGCCTGCGGCAGCATCTCCATGATCGGCGCGAGCAGGTTGCCCCCGCTTCCGCCGGAGGCCAGGTCGTAGTCGTCGATCACGATGAACAGCTCCGGTCCGGTCCACCAGTCGCGCAGGCGCAGCTGTTCGGGGGTGATGTCGGGCCCGGGCAGCCGCGCCTTCATCGCGCCCGCGGCGGCGCCCATCATCTCGCGCATGCTCTCCGACGACACCGCGTAGCCGAGCTGCTGTTCCTTGGGGATGGCGTCGAAGAGCTGACGGCGCTGGTCCATCAGCACCACCCGCGCGCTCGTGCTGTCGTACTGGGAGCGGATGGCGTTGGTGATGTGGCGCAGCAGGGTGGTCTTGCCGGTCTCGGTGTCGCCCACGACCAGAAGGTGCGGGGTGGCGGAGAAGTCGTGCCAGAACGGCCGCATGCCCCGCCCCTCCAGACCGAGCGGGACCCGCAGGCCGCCGAGTTCGGTGAGTTCGGCGGACGGCAGCTCGGCGGCCAGCAGCCGCACCGGCAGGGTGCGAACGGCGGGTGCGCTGGGGCCGTCCCATGCCTGGTCCACCCGGCTGACCAGTTCGGTGAGGCCCTCCGAGAGCGAGATCGGGTCGCCGACGCCGTCGGCGCGCGGAAGGCCGGACAGGAAGTGGAACTGGTCGAGGGTGAGGCCGCGCCCCGTGATCCGCGGCACGGTCTGGGCCTTGCGCATGCTCACGGTGGAGTCCACCGCGTCACCGAGGCGCAGCTCGAAGCGGGTGCCCAGCAGGTCGCGCACCCCGGAGTGGATGTCCGCCCAGCGGGGCGAGGCGATGACGAGGTGGACGCCGTAGCTGAGCCCGCGCTGGGCGAGCTGGGTGAGCGGGGTGACCAGGTCCATGAAGTCCTGGCGGATCGTGGACCAGCCGTCGATCACCAGGAACACGTCACCGTGGGGTTCGTCGGCGAACTCCCCGGCGGCGCGCCGCCGCCGGTAGGTGGCCATCGAGTCCACGCCGTGCTCGGCGAAGAACCGCTCGCGGTGGACGATGATCTCCATCATCTCCGACACCGTCCGGTTGATGCGGTCGGTGTCCATCCGCCCGACCACGCTGCCCACGTGGGGCAGGCCGGTCAGCGACTGCAGGGCGCCACCGCCGAAGTCGAGCGCGTAGAACTGTACCTGGGCGGGGGTGTTGGTCAGGGCCAGGGCGCAGACCAGGGTGACCAGCATGGTGCTCTTGCCGCTCTGCGGCCCGCCCGCGATGCCCACGTTTCCGCCCGCGCCGACCAATTCGGCCTTCAGGGGCAGCCGCAGCTGCTCGAAGGGCCGGTCGATGACGCCGAGCGGGACCTCCAGCACCGGTTCGGACGACCACGCGGGGCCGGTGCCCGGGAGCGGCCGACCCATCATGGTGAGCAGTTCGTCCAGGGTCGGCGGCACGTCCAGCGGCGGCAGCCAGACCCGCCGCGCCGGGGGCCCCACGTTGTGCAGGCGATCCAGGGCGACGTTGAGCAGGCTCTCGGTGTCCTCGTCCTCCTCCGGCCGGGCCTCCGGTTCGGGGATCGGGGCGGGGGTCCGGTCGGCGACGTAGCGCGACAGGAAGGGGACGATCTCGGCCGCCGCGGCGGACTGGGGTCCGCTGCGCTTGCGTGTCCGGTACGCGCCGGAGACGTAGGCGGCCTTGAACCGGGTCAGCTGGTCGGTGCCGGTCTTGAGGTACCCGCTGCCGGGCGCGGGGGGCAGCTGGTGGGCGTCCGGCACGCCCAGGACGCTGCGACTCTCGATCGCGGAGAACGTGCGCAGCGCGATCCGGTAGGACAGGTGGCTCTCCAGCTGGTGGATGCGCCCCTCGTCCAGACGCTGGGAGGCCAGGAGCAGGTGCACCCCGAGGCTGCGTCCCAGGCGCCCGATCATCACGAACAGCTCCATGAAGTCGCGGTGGGCGGCCAGGAGTTCGCTGAACTCGTCGACCACGACGAACAGGGTCGGCATGGGTTCGATCGACGGGTCGGTCTGGCGGGCCTTCTCGTACTCGTGAATGGAGCTGAAGTTGCCCGCGGAGCGCAGCTGCTCCTGGCGGCGGATCAGTTCGCCGTGCAGGGCGTCCTGCATGCGCTCCACGAGGGTGACCTCGTCGGCGAGGTTGGTGATCAGTGCCGAGGTGTGGCGGAGTTTGTCCAGGCCGATGAAGGTCGCCCCGCCCTTGAAGTCGACGAGGACGAAGTTCAGCGTCTCGGGGGAGTGGGTGAGCGCCAGCGACAGCACGAGGGTGCGCAGGAGTTCGCTCTTGCCGGAGCCGGTGGCGCCGATGAGCATGCCGTGCGGGCCCATCCCGCCCAGAGCCGACTCCCTGAGGTTCAGTTCGAGCGGGGCGCCGTTCTCCTCGATGCCGATGGGCACCGCCAGCCGCGCGGTCGGGTGCAGCTCGCTCCACATCTGCTCGGAGTCGTGCGCGTGCAGGTCGGAGATGCCCAGCAGCGTCGTCAGCTCGAAGTCCGAGACCAGGGGTTCGTCCACCTCTGTGGCCAAGCTCATACGGTAGGGGGCCAGCAGCCGCGCCAGTGAACCGGCGCGGGTGGGGCTGAGCGCGTCGGGGCGGCCCAGCGGGGTGAGCGTGCGCCGGCCACTGTGGTCTTGGCCGACGACTTCCAGAGCGTCGGAATCGACCCTCAGCGCCAGGGTGAAGGGGGCGCCGTCCCAGGGCAGCGGGTCGTCGATGTGCACGATGACGGCGTTGCGGTAGCCGCCGGAGTCGAACCGGGTGGAGCCCTGCACCTGCTCGTCGTCCACCACGATGACGGTGAAGGGCTCCTCGCGGGAGGGTGAGGCGCCGGGCTCGAAGCGAGAGCGGTCGGCCAGGTCCGGGCCGATCACCTGCTCGAGTTCGGCGGCGTCGCCGCCGAACAGCCGGACGGGGCCGGCGCCGTCGCGGTCGGCGGGGTGCATCGAGTGGGGGAGCCACTTGATCCATTCCCAGGCGGCGCGGTGCTTGTCGGCGGCGCACACGGCGATGCGCAGTTCGTCGTGCGCGTGGAACACGGCGAGCTGGCCGACCATCGCTCGCACCATGGCCCGGGCGGCCTGGGCGTCGCCCTCCAACGACACCCGCGAGTACCCGCGCAGGTAGACGGCGACGGGCTGGTCCTCGACGGTGGCGTAGGCGCGGATGAACCGGCGCAGCGCGTGGGAGCTGAGCGGTTCGAGGTCTTCGACAGGCTTGGTGGACAACGGGGCGATGCGCCTGCGCATCGCCTGCTCGCCCACGGCCAACCGGACCTCGGCGAAGTCGTCGTGGGAGGAGCGCCGTTCCCACAGCCGCGACGTGCGCACCAACGCCCACAGCGCGTCGGGGTCGGGGGCGCGCCACAGCATGGCGTCGCGCTGGGCGGTGACGACCTCGCGCGCCTTGGTGCGGCTCTGGGTGAGGTAGCGCAGGTAGTCGCGCCGGTCGCCGTTGATCTGGCGTTTGCGCTCGCTGCGGGCGCGCACGTACTGGCCCACCAGCATCGCGACGGCGCCCAGCAGCATCATCCCGCCGGCGATGTAGGGCATGAAGGTGTTGACGGCGCTGCCCTGGCTTCCGGGCCGCAGGAACAGCAGGATCATCGCCATGGAGGTCATCGCCATCGGCAGGTAGTTGAACACCGCCGACATGCTCGATTTCTCCTCGGGGAGCACGGGCGGTTCCTGGAGCTGGAACTCTCCGTCGGGCATGTCCGGCCCGGGGCGGCGGGGCGGCCTGCGGACGAGGATCGTGCTCACAGCGGCGATCGCCTCCTGGCGATTGAGGGGGTGGGGCCGACGGTGCGGAGGCCGGGAGAGGTGCGCTCGTATGAGCGGGTGACGCATTCCTCCTGGCGGGGGCCAGGATTATGCCCCGTAATCACACGGAAAGCCAAACGAAAGCCAATTTCGTCCTTTCATGATACCAATTCCGGTGATACCGGTGCTACCGTTGCGACGGTCGTCGAATCACGAGGCTGCTCCTCCAGCCATCGAGCGTGAGCATAGGAACGTTCGGCAGCTGTCTCTCTCCTCTCCCCCGGGGGGCAGGACAACTGCGCCGCCGGTTGCCTCCTCCTCCGTAACGAGTAGTAAAGAACCAGATGAGCGACTCTCCCGCCCCCGGTCTGTGCCGACTCGTCGTGCGTGCCCCCGACCGAACCTTCGAGATCGCGGTCCCCACCGACGTCCCCCTGTCCGAACTGCTGCCCACGATCGTCCTCTACGCCGAGGGCGACAGCGGCGACGACCTCGACGAGTCCGGCCTCGAACACGACGGCTGGGTCCTCCAGCAACTCGGCTCGCCCGCCCTGGAGGAGGACGGCAGCGTCCTGGCCCTGGGACTGTTCGACGGAGAGACGCTCTACCTGCGCCCGCGCCGGGATCAGTTGCCCCCCATCCACTTCGACGACCTGATCGACGGCGTGGCCAACGGCATGGCCGAGCGCCGCTACTCCTGGCGCCCGACCTACACCCGCCGGCTCCTGCACGGGCTGAGCGTGTCCACCCTCTTCGCCGGTTTCGTCATCCTGGCGATGGGCGGTATGAACGGGCTCACCGCCCTGATCGCGGGCGGTGCCGCCGTCATCCTGCTCCTGGGCGCGTGGGCCGCGTCGCGCGCGATGGGCGACCTGACCGCCGCCACCGCTCTGGCCGCCGCCGCGGTGCTCTACATGGGCCTGGCCGGGGCCGCCATCCCCACCGGCGACCCCGGGATACCGCTCCTGGGGGCCCGCGTTCTCGCGGCCTGCATGGCCGCCGCGGGCGCCACCGTGCTGGGTCTGGCCGCGGTCGCCGGGTCCGTCCCGTTCTTCGCCGGGCTCATCGTCTTCGAGGTCTTCGGTGTGCTCTCCGCCGTGGCGCTGATGCTGGCGCCCGGCCTCACCATGACCGGGATCGCCGGAGCCGCCAGCGCGCTCGCGATCCTGATCGGCACCTTCGCCCCCGTCCTGGGGTTTCGGATCGCGGGTCTGCGGCTGCCCCCGCTGCCCTCCAACACCGAGCAGCTCCAAGAGGCCATCGACCCCCACCCCGCGCGCGACGTCCTCGACCGCACCACACTGGCCGACGGCTACCAGGGGGCCGTGCTCGCGGCCACCGGCGCGATCCACGCGATAGCCCTGTTCATCCTCGCCCCGGGACCCGGTTGGCTGCCGATCACCCTCGGTGTGGTGATCTCCCTGGTGCTGCTGTTCCAGAGCCGCGGACTGGCCAACGCCGGGCAGAAGCTCTGCCTGACGGTCCCCGCCTACGGCGGTCTGGTCTTCACCGTCCTGGCCGCCGCGGCCGACGCCGGCACCCTGGGGCGGCTGCTGGCCCTCCTCGGCGTCCTCGCCGCCGCCGCGACCCTCACCGCCCTCGCGTGGTCGATGCCGGGCAGGCGCGGAGTGCCCCACTGGGGCCGCGCCGCCGAGATCATCCAGCTCCTCGCGGCCATCGCCATGGTCTGCCTGGTCTTCGGCAACCTCGGCCTCTACGGCATGCTCCGCGGGATCGGGGGCTGAGCGATGCAGACGCGCCGAGACCAGGTGGTCGCGCACAACTTCATGGTGGGCCGACTGGGCACCGCCATGCTGGAGGCCAACCCCGACGCCATCGACGCCCCCATGCAGCGCACCCGGAACGGGACCTACATCGGGCTGGCCATCTCCGTCCTGCTGTGCGTGGGGTTCCTGGTCTTCGGGCTGCTCTTCCCCGGGGGCAACACCGCCTGGCGCAACGAGGGCTCGCTCGTCCTGGAGCGCGAGAGCGGCGCCACCTACCTGTACTCCGACGGGGTCCTTCGCCCCGTCGCCAACTACGCCTCCGCCCGCCTCGTCCAGGGGAACCAGATCAACGTGCGCTCGGTGAGCGCCGATTCGCTGGCCGGAGTCCCCAAGGGCGGCCCCGTCGGCATCCCGGGTGCCCCGGACTCCCTGCCCGACCCCGACGCCGCCTCCTCGGCCCTGTGGCGCGTGTGCGCGGTCCCTCCGGCGAACCGGGACGGTGACCCGCGCACCGCACTGACCGTCGACTCGACCCCCGACGGCGGAGCCCTGCCCGTGGAGTTCGCGGTGCTGGTCCAGGGCCCGGACGCCGACCACCACCTGCTCTGGAACGGCACCCGGCTGCGCCTGGACGAGGAGCACGGCGCCCTCCAGGCCCTCGGCTACGGCACCAGCCCCGCCCTGGGCGTCAGCCGCGCCTTCCTCGACGTCGTGCCCGCGGGCAGCGACCTCGCCGCTCCCGAGGTCCCCGGCGGGGCGGGGGCGCAGAGCGCACCGATCGGCGGAGAAGGACGCACCACCGGCCAGGTCTTCGTGGTGCGCGATGACGAGGAGCGCGACCAGTACTACCTGCTCGGCGACGACGGCCTGGTTCCGGTCAGCGCCGTCCAGTCACGGCTGGCACTGGCCGACGCGCGCGTCACCGACGACGCCTACGGCGATGCCTCCCCCGAGCCCATCGCGCTCAGCGCGGGGGAGGTCCAGCGCAACCTGGCCGCGGACGCGGCGGTGGCCGACAACGGGCTTCCGGCCACGCCGCCCGAACTGGCGACGGTCGACGGGCAGGCACCGTGCATGCGCATCGACGCCGACGGCGACGCCCAGCTGATCGTGCACCCGCTGGACGCCGTGAACGCCTGGCCCGTCCAGGACCGGCCGTACACCGCCCACGGCTGCCCCACCGCCGACCTCATCGGCATCCCCGCGGGGGGCGGCGCGGTCGTCCAGGCCGCTCCCGCCGGGGGGACCGCGCCCGAACCCACGTACCACCTGGTGACCGACACCGTCACCAAGTACCCGCTCACCTCCGCCGACACCGCTGGCGAACTCGGCTATTCGGCCGATTCCGCCGCGCTCGTGCCCATCGCGCTGCTGCGCCTGCTGCCCACCGGGCCGCAGCTGTCGTCCGAGGCCGCGGGCCAACCGGTCCCGGCGACGGTCGACCGGCCCTCGGCGGTCGGATGCGGGGAGCGGGGACAGACCTGACCGCACTACCACGCAACCAGGGGCACCGTGCCCCGGCAACCGAAAGGAGAGGTGGACATGGTTCAGACCACCAGTACCGAATACGGCATGAGCACCGGCCGGATGGCGATGGAGACGGCCCACAGCGAGTGCAACGCCGTGTACACCAAGGTCGACTTCCTGCGTGACTCCCTCAGGACCACCTGGGTCGGCGGCGCCGAGCAGGGATACGAGACCGCGCTGGTGAAGTGGCTGGAGGAGCTGCGGCTGATCGTCAACGGGATGAACAACATGATCGGCACCTTCGGCGGCACCACGCGCGGCATGCAGAACGTGGAGGACGAGAACCTGGTGCTCTCCACGTCCTGGGACAACCAGCTCAACCCCAACCAGTCCTCCTGACCGGGTTCTTCACCCCTCTCCCGAGCCGGCCGCCCGCGCGGGTGGTCGCGGAAACGAAAGTAGGCAGCAGCCGATGAGCGATTTTTCCGTCCGCTACTCGGGCATGGACGACTCCGCGTTCGATCTGCGCGCGCGCACTCAGGACATTCGCAACTCCCTCGACGAGCTGGCCACGAAGATGGCCGCGGTGCGCGGTGAGCTCGACGGTGCCACGGCCGAGAACTACGACGCGCGCATGGCGCAGTGGCGGCTCAACGTACAGGACATGGAGTTCCTGCTCACCAAGGCCGAGCAGGCCCTGATCCTGATCCGTGACAACTACCAGAACACCGACAACAAGCTGTCCCTCGAATGGGTCTCGCAGAACATGTAGCCGGTATCCGGCGAAGGGGTGCGGTTCCGACCTGTCCGGGGCCGATCGGCCCCGGACAGGTCGTCACGGAGTGAGGAGAACGGAACATGGCGGAGAAAACCGAGATCACGCTCGCGTACATGCGCGAGTTCCGCGCCGATCACATTGACGGACTTCTGCGCAAACTTCGGGACCAGCGGGACAACCTCGACCAGTTCATCGACGAGAAGGACACACCGAGAAAATCCATCCGTGCCGGAAACCGCCTCTTCCTGGGTGAAGCCGGAAAGATCGAGGACACCATCAACAACTCGGTGGTTTCCATGCGCAAGCAGATACAAGCCATCATCGATCAGTTCGAGGAGATGAGGGAGCGCTTGGAGGAAGCCGAATTCCGCTTCGCCGGTGTCGAGGAGGACGCCGCGCTCACGGCTCGGGACCTGGCGCAGCTGATCGATCCCGAGAGCGCCGGGGCGATCCGGCCCTGAACGACGGTGCCGGCGTCGCCGTCACGGCTTCGCCCGTCGGTGCCGCGCGTCGGTGGTCGAGCCCGTGGAGCATACGGGTGTCCCGTCACCGATGTGAGACGTGGTTGCGCAGAGAGAGTGAGGAGGCGGTATGCCCGATCCGAATGAAGATGGCATTTACGATCCGGAGAACGACGATGAGGGAGAGGAGCTACCGTCTGAGCCCGAGGACGGTGCGGCGAAGTCCAAGACGCTCCACGACGTGCTGAACATCTTCGCCGACAAGGAGAGCGACGGGGACGTCCCTCGGATGATCCCGGCCTTGACGGTCACCCAGGCCGATTGGTTCGACAGCTTCAAATCCGACCAGAAGAGCCCGGACGGCCTTGATTACTGGCTGTCAACGGATGTCTTCAAGAAAGGGACGAGGACTGCGAGCTTTCAGGGAGATGGCGGCGGGAAAACACCGGATACGACGACGACGTACTACTCCGGAATCAGCTTCGCCGGATCCTTCAGGGGAATGCCCGCCTGGCAGAACTTCATCGACAACATGAAGGGTATCCTCTATAAACCGCTGGGCACCACGGCGGAGAGAAGCACGTCCTATGACGCGCCCGGGTTCAACGGTCTGGCCGAAACCCTGCGGGACCTGCACGGAATGCTGGAGAATGCCACTGAGGAAATGCGGGACCTGGCCAGCACCGCCAGGGACCAGCTCGAAGGGGCGACGGCCGACGTCTTCGCCCAGCACCTCGACAACCTGGGACTCCGCTTCTTCAGGCTGGAACAGAACGTCGCCGTCTACCCTGATGCCCTGCTGAATACGCGGGCGACGGTTCAGCCCATCGCGGCCGAGGAGTTCAGGGAGTTCTTCGAAAATTGGATCGAAAAAAACGATAGCGAAGGGCACCCCGAAACCCAGGTCAAGAAGTGGTTCGACGAAAACCAGGATCTCATCAGCTTCACCAAGGGTGACGACAGCAGTAAAATCGAGGGCTTCGGTCCGGTCAACTCCGCGAGTACCTGGCACAAGATCCAGGACGAGATCAAGGCAAACTGGCTCAAAACCCTCGAGCCGTTCGAGACAGCCGTGGCCGAACGCGTCGGCAGCATCGTGCACGACTACAACCTCAATCAGCGTGTGTTCGATGAGCACGAGATCAAAGACCCCAGGCCGATGCCGCTCGACTGGTCTCCCGTGGGCGGCGGCCCCAACGGTGGCGGCGGTCCCGGCGGTGGCGACGACGACGGGAAGTCCGACGCCCAGCTGGAGTACGAGGAGACACTCGACGAGTGGTACAAGTCGCAGACCGAGTGGCTGAACGAGAACCCGCCCGGCGGCGGAGGCGATGACGACGGCGACGGCGACAGCGACGACAAGTCCGACGCCCAGCAGGCGTACGAGGACGCGCTCGACGAGTACTACCGGAACGCCACGGACGAGTTGAACAGTGGGCCCAGCGGTGGTGGGGGCGGTCTCGGTGGTGACGACGATGGTTCGGGGGGTGAACGTCCCCCGTCCGCGGACGCCTATGACAATGCGCTCGACGAGTACTACCGGAACGCCACGGACGAGTTGAACAGCGGTCCCGGTGGTGGTGGGGGCGGTCTCGGTGGTGACGGCGGTGGCTCCGGGGGCAACGGTCCCGCGTCCGAGGACCGCTTCAACCAGACGTTGGACGACTACTTCAACCACCAGGCTGACGGTCTGGAGCAGGAGATGAACGGGCCGCCTCCGCCCATGGGCGGCGGCGGTTTCCTGGGAGGCGGAGGAAGCGGGGGAAGCGGGGGAAGCGGAGGTTCCGGCAACCGGAACCGCCCGTCGGAGGACCGGTTCAACCAGACGGTCGACGACTTCTACGACCAGCAGCGCGCCGACCTCGAAAGCCAGATGAACAGCGGTCCCGGCGCGGGCGGCGGCGGTCTCGGCGGTGGCGGCTCCGACCTGACGGCCGAGGACTACGACCAGCGCCTCGAGGACTACCGCAACGAGCAGAGCAGTGACCTCGACCGCCTCATGAGGGAGTCTCCCGACCCGGACGGCGACGGCCGTACCGACGACGGCCGTGCGCTCACCCCCGCGCAGCAGGAGTACCAGCAACTGCTGAACGACTACCACCAGGAGCAGTCCGCCAACCTGGAGAGCCTCCAGTCCGGACCCGACGGTGGTGGCGCAGACCTGACGACCGAGCAGCGCCAGGAGCGCCTCCAGGAGTACCGCGACTCCGAGATGGCCGATCTGGACCGGCTGCGCTCCGAGGTCGACGGGATCACCGACGAGAACGGCAACCCGGCTTCGGAGCTGGCGGAGCAGCGCCGGCAGCTGTCGGACTACTACGACCAGCGCAGCCAGGAGCTGGACGACCTCGTGGCGGGCCCGGACTCCGGCGGAGGGAACCTGGGCGGCGGTTCCGGCGGTGACTCCGCGGGCAGTGAGGCTTCGGACGCCTACCAGAACCAGCTCGACGAGTACTACGAGCAGCAGCGCGCCGAGCCGACGAGTACTACGAGCAGCAGCGCGCCGAGCTCCAGGAACGGATGAACGCCGGCCCCGGCAGCGGAGGCGGAAGCCTCGGCGGTGGGGGCGGAAGCCCCGGTAGCGGTCTCAGCGACGCCCTGGGCCGCGATCTCGACGTGGGGGCGCCCCGGGAGAACTCCTACTCCATCGGTGACGGCTGGGGCAGCCCCGGTGCCGAGGACCAGCTGCTCACCCCCATGACCCCGCACGTCGAGCCGGACCACAACGGCCTGCTGGCCGGTGGCGGCAGCCTCAGCAGCGACCCCGGTTCCGGGGGCGATGACGCGTTCAACGGCGCGGTCGGCGGCAACGGCGGCGGCAACGGCGGTGCGAACTTCGGCGGCGTGGGCGGGGGCATGGGCGGTATGGGTGGCATGGGCGGCGGTATGCCGCCGATGATGCCGCCCATGATGCCTCCCGGAGGCGCGGGCGGCGGACAGAACGAATCCCGTACGCGTTCGACCTGGCTCTCCGAGGACGAACGCGTCTGGGGCACCAGCGAGGGTGACCGGTTCTCGGTGCTGGGACGACCGGCCCCCGGCGACAACACGAAGGGAAGTCCCCATGAGTACGTACCCGGAGCAGATGGAGCAGGCTCTCGCACGTCTACGGGAGGACCAGGAGAAGGTCACCCGGGCAAGCGCAAGCCTGGCATCGGCAACCGAAGAGGCCGTCTCCAAGGACAGGGGGATCAGCGTGAAGATTGATGCCGAGGGGGAGCTGGTCGAACTGAAGTTTCGCACCGACTCCTACAAGTCCATGGCGCCGGCCGAACTCTCGGACGCGGTCATGGACGTGATCAAGCGTGCCCGGGGCCGCATGCAGCAGCGCGTCATGGAGGCCTACGCGCCTTTCGCACCTGAGGGCATCGACATGGAAGCCGCCCGGGAAGGCGGTTTCGACCCCGCCAAGATGATGGCCGACCTGGGGATCGACAAGCTCGACTTCCCCGACTTCGGACGCCCCGGCCGCTGAGACCTCGCGACGGGCGTTCCGCGCCCGCCGTCACCCGTAGACCGAAAGGAGCCGCACCGTGTCCGGTGATCACCTTTTCGTTGGCCCCGACCTGATGGCCAGGTATGGAGCCATGCTGAACGAGCCGGCGGACCTGATCCAGGAGATCCTCGCGGAGTACCGGTCAGGCAGGGATTCCCTGGGAGAGCGCCCCTGGGGGCACGGGGACGACATCGCCAAGGTCTTCGAGGAGAAGTTCGTCCCCGGTGCGGAGAAGTTGGAGGAGTACCTCGATGTGCTCACCGAGGTGCTCCGGGAGACGGGCCTCAACACCGTCGACAACGCCGAGGCGTTGCGCAGGGCGGATCTGGGCGGCGAGGAGATAGGCCTCGATCTCGTCAGGAACATGCCCGACACACCCGGCGATCCCGGCGGCATCGGCGATCTCGGCGGCCTGCCCGGTGGCCGTTACGGCCGGGGATAAAGGGACAAGGGACAAGGGGGTCACCGGGTATGGGGATGGAGCTGCCGGAGGGGCTGCGCAACCTCTTCTACGGGCTGACGGGCTCGCAGTGGTTCACCGCTGACGAGACGAAGCTGCGTGTGCTCGGTGACCTCCTCGACCGGACGGGCGACCGGATCGAGAGGGACATCCCCCCGCTCATCGTCTCCGTCAAGCGCCGGGTGCGCTCCAACTTCGACAGCCGCTCCGCCGAGTACTACGAAGAATCGATCGACAAGTTCACCTCGGGGAACACCGACTACGTCAAGGCCGCCTCCGAGGCGTCGCACCAGCTCGGGGACTTCACCCGTAAAGCGGCCAACCAGGTCGAGTACGTGAAGTGGATGATCATCGGGCAGCTGGTCCAGCTCGCCCTGGAGATCGCATGGGCCATCGCCATGGCCAAGTGGACCTTCGGGGCGAGCCTGACGATGATCCCCATCCTCAAGCGGATCGCCAGCCTCGCCATCCAACGGCTGGTGAACTCCCTGATCACCACGCTGTTGACCCACCTGGTGGTCAGCGTCGCCTTCGCGATGATCATGGACCAGCTGATCCAGCGTCTCCAGATCTCCCGGGGGCACAGGGGCGGCAACGACGACACCCTCAGCACGTCGGCGGGGGTCGGCGGTGTCCTCGACGGACTCTTCTCGTGGGGGTTCAGCGTCGTCGGCGGGAAGTTCGCCAACTGGATCACCGACAACTTCGGCGACCTCCTGAGGAACAACTTCAGGAACGCGCCGGAGCTCACGCCACCGCCCGGCACGGGCCGGGGCGTGGGCTCCAACGACCTTTCCGACAACCTCACTCCGCCGCCGCGGACCGTGGGAGGCGAGCGCACCGACGGCGCGCCCACGCCCGGGGCAGGCCGGGACGACAACCCGCTCCCGACCCCCGGGGGGCGCGGTAACCCGACGCCGGAACCGGTCGCGGGTGGGCGCGGCGACGCCCCGCTACCGCCACCCCGCACCAACGCGGCGGAGCACAATGGGGCGCCGCCGGCCGCAGCCAACCCCGGCGCAACGGTTCCGCCGCCTTCCCCCGGGACCCGCGATGTTCCCCGGCCGGAGCCCGTGCCGAGCCGGGCGAGTCCGCCGCCCGGCCTGTCCGACGACATGGCCGGCGTGCTCTCCCGTAACTCCACCGACCTGATCCAACCCTTGGGGCGTAACCCGAGCCCGTGGGACAACGTCGCGACCACGACCCGGTTCCGAGACGACGTCGGAAGGGTGTTCGAGAACAACCTCGGCGACCAGCTCGGCCGCGACGCCGCCAACAGGCTCGGCCGTGACTACGCCGACGCCTTCACGGCCAACTGGGGCACACGAGACATCGGCTCCGCCCTCGCCCGGGTGCTGGACAACGCACCGACCGGCCCCGGAAGCCGACCGCTGTCGCCGGAGACCCATGACTTCCTCACCCGCACCGTGCCCGACGGTACGGCGCGGAGCCTGAGCGAGTTCGCCGACAACTGGCAGCGCACCGCCGCGCACCTGGGCTCCAACGTCTTCCAGGGGGCCGCTTCGGCCTACCTGGGTGAGGGGTTCAGCAACATGATCCTCTCCGAGGACAACGAGTTCTCCGCGCACGGCATGTCGGCCGTGGCAGGGGCGGCGAGCGCGGGTCTGACCATGGGCGGCGTATTGGGCGGGATCAAGGGGCTCGACGCCCTGGAGAACCTCTTCAGGTCCAACGGCTCGGTGGACGCCCCCACCCCGCCGGTCGTGGAGTCGGACTCCGTGACGGCCACCGGCGGCACCGAGGTTCCGGTCGACAGCAGTGGAGCGGGGGGCTCCGGCGGAAGCGGCGGTTCCGGCAACGGCGGGGGATCGGGCGGTCCCGGTCGCGTCGGCGGGCCCGACAACGGCGGGGCTCCGTCGAACACGGACGGGGAACCGACACCGAGGAGCGGGCACGCCCAGCGCCGCCGGCCGACCTGCCGTCACACCCCCAGGCGCCGGTCACCGACGACGCTGCGGTACCGCGGCCCGGTGGACCCGAGGACTCCCACCTCCCGGGCGCGGAGAGCACCGTCGAACCGCCCCGGTCATCCGACGGCGCCCTCGAACCGCCGTCGCTTCCCCACACACCTACGGACACCACCGTCACCCCCGTCCCGGAGGCGTTGAACCGCGGCCCCGGAACCGCGCCGACCCCGGACGCCCCCGACCTCTCGGGAACCGGTGCCCCGCACACGGACGGCCCCTCCGTGTCCCGGCTCGCGGACGAGGAGCCGGGCACGACACCCGGTGACGGCTTCCTCGACGGCCCCGCGCACTCCGCCACCCCGCCCGGCGACGACGCGACGCGGGTCGGCGAGGACGCGATCACGGAGATCGACCACCCGACCGGTGCTCCGGCCGCCGGTGGCGGGTTCATGGGGGTTCCCCCCGCGGCGACCGGGGCACCGCCTTCGTCGCAGGGTGGCGAGGGTTCGGGAACGTCCCGGCCCGGGGCGGCTCCGCGCGCGGACGGCACCTCAACCCCGGCCTCACGGACCCAGGATCCGTCGGCGGACGGTGACACGGCGGATCAGACAGTGCGGGCACAGGACCCGTCGGCGGACGGGCACACGGCAGATCAGGCAGCCCGGGTACAGGACCCGTCGGCGGACGGGCACACGACCCCCCGCCCCTCGGACGCCGCTCCGGTCCGCACTGTGAGCGACGCCGAGGCACCCTCCGACGCGAGCAGGACCGAAGTTCGCGACGAACCGCATACCGCTTCTTCGGACCGTGACTCCGGTCCCGTCCCTGAGCGGGCTGCTCCCGGAACCGTCGACGAGACTCCGGGCAACGCGGCGCACGATTCCCGCCAGTCGCCCCCGCGGTCTGACCAGGACGACTTCGGGGACCTGTACGACGACCCGCCGACCCCTCCCCGTAGCGAGTCCGGGCCCCCGGACCCCCGAGACCCCTGGCAGGGGAACCCTCCGAGAGAGTTGGACCTGAGCGGTCTGGCAGGCTTCAAGCCGACCGGCGACCAGCCGCTGATGGGCGGGGACGACCCCTTCTGGCGAGGCGGCGCCGACGCGCTGGAGGCTCTGTTCTTCGGCCAGGCGCCCTCATCGCCCGTGCCCTTCGGACCGATCGGGGGAGGAACCCCTCTGGCCCCCGGACCGCAGAGCATCGTCTCCCGCGCGTTCGCACCGCCCTCGGACGCGGCGCCCTCTGACGCGGCGCCCTCTGACGGGTCCCAGGGGGCCCCGTCTTCGCGGGTCGGCCCGCCCAACGGCTCCGCGCCGGTCGCGAGCACGCCGCCGACGGAATCCGCCACGCCGACCGAGCGGCTGCGGTCCGACCCCGAGAACGAGGTACCGCTCTCCGACCACGAGCACAGGGGCGTGAGGCACCCCTCGGAGTGGTCGGGTGAGGACCGGGCCGCGTGGGAGACCGCGCGGGCGCAGGCACCGGTGCACCAGGTCGGTGGTCCGCATGTGAGCGCCGGGCTCGACGAGATCAAGAAGGACGCCCGAGGAGCGCGGCTGGAGGAGCTGCCCGGAGGCGGGCAGCGGCGTGTTCCCGCGGACATGAGCCCCAAGTGGACCGGTGAGCGGCGGTTCGAGTGGAAGCGGGTGGAGATTCCGCCGCAGCTGCGCACCGAGGACGGCCCGACCCATGTCCGCGAGGTCACCTTCCGTGTCCGGCCCGTCCGGGACACCGGAATGACGGTGCCGCAGTTCGACGCCTACCTCAGGGACTACGGCCGGACGCTCGACACCATGTGGAACGGCAAGTTCCGGTTGCGCGGTGACGGCAGCGTCGTCAACGGCGACGGTGCGGTGGTCCACCGCCTCGGCGAGAAGGAACTGAGGACGCTGTTCGGCGAGGACAGCCTCCCGGACCCGAAGGACCTGGGAGGGCGCGAGGCCACGGTGGCCGGCGGTGACCGCGGTCCCGGAACCGGAGACCAGCTCCACATCCGCCTGGAACTCGCCGACGACACCACACCGGAACACCTGGTGCACGCCACCCCCCTCGTGCGCCACCACGACGACGCGGCCGGGCCCGAGGACATACCCGGCATGGACATGACGCTGTGGCACGACGGGCTCCCGGTGGAGGCTGCGGTCCATGAGACGGCGCACTGGCTCGGGCTGAACGACGAGTACTGGGACCCGAAGTCGGTCTTCCGCTCGCGAGGTGACTCCGCGGCCGTACGTGTCGACCACGCGCTCATGACGAACACCTGGATGGAGTTCTCCGGAGGACGTTTCCGCAAGACGCAGGAACCCTTCGTACGGACCGCGTACGCGGACACCATCGCCTCCGTCATGGATCACGGTACGGCTGACCACTCACCGCCGCGACGGGCCGCCGACCTGTCGGACCAGGCGAAGGCGGAGATCACCCGGATCCTCAAACCGGACCTGCCGGCGTCCGATCCGCGAGCGTCCCAGGTCTTCGACCGGTTCGCGCTGGTCACCGACCATGTCCTTCGCGGTTGGGATGTGGATCGGGTCGCTGATCAGTTGTTGTCGCCGGGGGACGCGGCGGTGCGTGGTGCGGTGCGCGAGCATGTGCGTGTGGCTGCTGACGCGCGTGCGGGGGCCGGGGTCGAGAGGGTGCGTGCGGAGGCGGCGCGTGCCGTGGGTGAGGAGGGTGTGGCCGAGGCGGCCGATGCTCGGGCCTCCCGGTTGGACGAGGTCGCGCGTGCCGCTGACGTGCGTGCCGACGAGGCGCGTCAACGGGCGGCCGACTCCGGAGCCGACGACCGCGCCGCCAGGCTCCGAGACGTGCTCACCGCTGGTACGGATCAACTGCGTAGCGACGGTTTGCTCGCTCGCGCGCTGCATACCGCCGACCGGCACGGGTTGCCCGTTCCGGCCCAGGCGGTCCGGGACGCGCTACCCGATTCCGAGCGGAATCGGCTCGCGGACCGGTTGCGTGAGCGCCACACCAACGGGGTGCGGGTGACCGGCGGCGAGTGGGTCGGGGCCCTGACCGAATCGAACCGTCAACTCCTCATCGGCGACCTGCTGCCCTCCGGTCGTCCCCAGCCGGGTTCGGTCCTGGACTCGCTGGGTGCGATGCCGCGGCCGGTGGTCGACCGCCTCGCCTTGGAGATCATCGGGGCGGCCCACGACCAGATGTTCCGCAACGAATCGCCCAAGGATGTGGCGGTGGTCGTTCCCGGGCACACCGAGGTCCGGCTCAGCGCGGACCAGGTGCGCGACCAGGTAGCAGAGTGGCACCGCCAGGGTGTGCTGACCGATGCGTTGGGTCGCATGCCCTCGCTGGGTGTGCCCATGACCCAGGCGCCGATGTCGTCTTCGGGTGGTCCTGTTCCGGGGGACAAGAATCCGTTCCGGCGTGGTGCTGGTGATTCGGTGTCGTCTTCGGGCGGTCCCGTTCCGGGAGACACCAACCCCTTCCGGCGGGGCGGCTCCCGTGGAGATCAGGGCGGTTCGCTGCCTCTGGCTCCAGAGGATGGCTCCAAGCCTCTGGGTCCGGCGGCTGGTGGTTCCGGAAGCCGTTCCGCTGCGCCGCCTGGCGTGGACCTGAATGACGTGGTTTCGCTGTCGTTCGCCCGGAGTGATTCCGGGTTGGGCGATGAGCAGTCAGCGGCTGTGGAGGCGTTCGCTCGGCGTCGGGTCGATGAGGCGTATCGGGCGTTGTTGTCCAATGCGCAGTTGCCGGTGGTCCAGTTGCCGGCCGTGCAGGTGCAGGGTTTCGGTAATCGGGCCGGTTCTTCGGGCACGGCTGGTGAGCGTGGGAAGGCGGTCGTGGATGCCTATATCGAGTCGGTGCAATCGCTGAATGTGCACCGCGTCGGTATCTTCGCCAATGATCTGAACGCCGTGGTCCTGGATCCGGCGAAGGGGTCGGGGGGTAGGGACGCCAATCGCGCCGCGGAGTTGCGTAGTGTGGCTCCGTCGGAGCAGCGGGTGGTGATGGGTGGTGCGGGGAGTGATCCTCGTGCGGTGCCGCGTGTGTTGCACATGAGTTGGTTCCACGGTCGGGTGCCGCAGGCCAGTGCGCAGAACATGCGGGACTGGGTGGCGCGTGCTGCTGAGGCGGGTTGGTCGGTGCGGTTGTGGACCGATGACCGGGCGGCGGCGCGTAACAGTGGTTTGTTCGCGGAACTGTCGAGCACGGTCGGCTCTGGGTCTGGGCCGGTGGTCGATATCTCGACGAATCCGTCTCGGGACCTGGGTATGGAGGGCAAAGCGCTCGATCTGCACGCGCTGGCCACGGACCGGGAACTGTGGCCGATGAAGTCGGACATCGTCCGCTATCACGCTCTGGTGGAGCATGGTGGAATGCATGTGGACTCCGACATCGCTCCGGGTTCGGTGAACCTGAAGGATTCGCTGCCTCCGATGGATCCTGAGTCGGTGCCTTTGTTCTCGCCGTTGTTGCGTGATCAGGAGCAGCAGGAAAAGGTTCAGGAGAAGGTCGCGGAGCTGGGCCGCTTGACGGGCATGGATGTGTCAGATCCTGCCATGATCGCCCAGCACCAGTGGCGCATGGGTGATTTCAACAACAACCTGATCGTCGCTCCGCCGGATTCTCGTTTTCTGAACGAGATTATTTCCGAACTGGACCCGGTCAAGGTCAGGGCTGCTGTGCCCGAGGCGATGTCGAAATTGTCGGGTGAAGCGGCGAAGCGGGCCGCTGGTGCTGCCGCGCAGTTCACGGGTCCGGGGATGATGCGTACCAAGCTGATTTCCTATATCTCTGGTCAGGAGCGTCTCGAGTCCTGGGAGACGCGGGGATTCGGTGAGTTCCGGAAGGGGAACTGGACGGTCGATTCGCGTTACGCCGATTATCTTTCGGGGGTCACGTGGGTCACCGAGGACAGCGCGGACTACGTCAAGCGGGTGGACACCGATTCCGGTAGTGGTTCGGACACCGGCGATGGTCCGGGGGAATCGAGCACCCCGAAGGCCCTCAAACCGCCGGAACCCGCCGTTCCGACGCACCGCGGGACTCAGCCGCCGACCACCGGCCCCGCTCCGACCACGGCACCGGGGACACCCGGTGCCCCAGTTCAGGGGGAGACGAATCCGTCCCGGCGGGGCGACTCCCGTGCGGACCGCAACGACGTGGTCTCCGTGTCGTTCGACAGGAGCAGTTCCCAGCTGACCGGCGACGAGAAGGCGAAGGTGCGGTCCTTCACGGAGAGCCGAGCTGAGGAGGTGTACCAGGCGCTGTTGTCCAATACCCAGTTCCCCGTGTTCCAGCTGCCCGCTGTGGAGGTGCAGGGTTTCGGTAGTCGGGCCGATTCTTCGGATACGGCGCGTGACCGGGGTAAGGCGGTCGAGGAGGCGTACACCGAGTCGGTGCAATCGCTGGGTGTGCATCACGTCGGTATCTCCACCAGTGATCTGAATCCCGTGGTCCTGGATCCGGAGAAGCGGCCGGGGGGTAGGGACGCCAATCGCGCCGCGGAGTTGCGCACGGTGGATCCGCCGGATCAGCGGGTGGTGATGGGCGGTCAGGGAAACAACCCCAGCGAGGTGCCCCGTGTGCTGCACATGAGTTGGTTCCACGGCCAGGTGCCTGAGGCCAGTGCGCAGAACATGCGGGAATGGGTGCGGAGCGCCGTTGACGCTGGTTGGTCGGTGCGTGTGTGGACCGACGAACAGGCGGCGGAGCGTAACAGCGGTTTGTTCGCGGACCTGTCGAACATGGGTAAGTCCGGGGATCGCTCGGTAGTCGATATCTCGCGGAATCTGTCCGAGGATCTGGACATGAAGGGGGGAGCGCGCAATCTGCACGAGCTGGCCACGGAGCGAGAACTGTGGCCGATGAAGTCGGACATCGTCCGCTACCACGCCCTGGTGAAGCATGGCGGAATGCACGTGGACTCCGATATCGCCCCGGGTGAGATCAACCTGAACGATGCGCTGCCTCCGATGGATCCCGATTCGGTGCCCATGTTCTCGCCTCTGTTGCGTGATCAGGATCAGCAGGAGAGCGTTGAGCAGAAGGTGGCGGAACTGGGTCGACGGGCCGGTGCGGATGCGTCGGCGCTGCCCTCGCCTGCGCGGTTCCAGTGGCGCATGGGTGATTTCAACAACAACCTGATCGTCGCTCCGCCGAATTCTCGTTTTCTGAACGAGATCATTTCTGAAATGGACCCGGTCAAGGTTGAGGCTGCCGCGCCCGAGGCGATGTCGAAATTGTCCGGTGAAGCCGCGAAGCGCGCCGCGGGTGCCGCCGCGCAGTTCACGGGTCCGGGGATGATGCGTACCAAGCTGATTTCCTACATCGCCGACCAGGAGCGGCGCGATCCCTGGCAGACGCAGAAGTTCGGGGAGTTCCGGAAGGGGAACTGGACGGTCGATTCGCGTTACGCCGATTATCTTTCGGGGGTCACGTGGGTCACCGAGGACAGCAGGGACTTCGCCAAGCACGTTAGTACCGCTTCCGGTGGTGGTTCGGACGCGGCCGGTGGACCGGGGGAATCGAGCACCCCGAAGGCCCTGAAGCCCGCCCAGATGGTGGACCCCACCGGACCGGCACACCGTGGGACTCAGCCGCCGACCACCGGCCCCGCCGCGACCACGGCCGTGGAGACACCCGGCGCTCCGGTTTCGGGGCTGTCCGGCGATGGCCGGTTGGGTGATCGTGCGCCGCGTGTGGCGGGATTGCCGGATTCGGGTTCGTGGGGTCCGGAGCGGGGGCCGCGGGTGCGGCAGGTCTCGGGTCTGTTCGCGGATGTTCTGAAGGTGTCGGCTGATGGTCCGCCGTTGGTGGTGGAGGTGGGTACGGCCAGGGGTCCGATGCGGGCCGAGGTAAGAATCGACAACCTGTTCTTCGAGTCGACGCAGCGGGAGATTCGTGGCGCGGAGGGGCAGGGGGGTCCGTCGACGGTCGTCGACGTGAAGGTGCGGATCAGGATCCCGGCTCAGGACGGTGTGGACCAGCGGGCCATGGTCGAGGCCTCGCGGGAGCTGAGGCATCAGGTCGGGGTGGTGCTCAACGACCAGTACGTGTTGCCTGACGGGCGGCAGTTGAACGTCAGCGTGGTGCCGGCGCAGCCTTCGGATCCGCCTGAGCGCGTGCACGCGACGGTGCAGTGGTCACCGGTCTCCTCTGGCACCGATGGCGGAGCTCTTCCTGCTGCGGGGCACGATTCCGGACGGGGCGTCGGTGAGTTCCTGCGCCGGTTGGGGCTCCTGGACGGCGATCCGGAGCGGGGCGCGCGGGATCCGTATGTGGCGCGGCGGACGTTGGAGCGGATCGCCACGATGGTCGAGCCGCGGACCGATCACCGCTCGTCGGACCTCCAGCGTGCGCAACCCGCGCGGATCCACCCGAACCTGGTCGACCCGTCGGCGTGGTCGGGACAGGACCGGGCCGCGTGGGAGGCCGCGCGCACGGCCGCACCGGTGAACCAGGTCGGTGGTCAGCACGTGAGCGCGGGGCTGGACGAGATCCGCAGGGACGCCCGGCCCGCGCGCGTGGAGGAGTCGCCCGATGGGCGGCAGCGGCGTGTGCCCGCGGACATGAGCCGTAAGTGGACCGGTGAGCGTCGGTTCGAGTGGAAGCGGGTGGAGATTCCGCCGCACTTGCGCACCGAGGACGGCCCCTCCCATGTCTTCGAGATCATCTTCCGGGTGCGGGTACGGCCCGGCGAGGGAGTGACGCAGGCCGGCTACGACGCCTACATGCGCCAGTACCGCGATGAGATGGAAGCCCTGTGGAACGGTCAGTTCCGGATGCGTGGCGACGGCAGTGTCGTGCGTCCGCAGGACGGCGCGGTGGTGCACCGGCTGGACTCCCGAATGATGGAGACCCTGTTCGGCAGGGACGGTATCCCGGATCCGAAGGACCTGGGGGGTCGCGAGGTCACGGTGCCCGGCGGTGACCGCGGGCGGGGGACGGGCGACCAGCTCCACGTTCGCCTGGAACTCGCCGACGACACCACGCCGGACCACCTGGTGCACGCCTCCCCGGTCCTGCGCACCCATGACCCGGCCCGGTCGTCGCCGGTCATGAACATGAAGGTCTGGAGCCTCGGGCTCCCACCGAAGGCCGGGGCCCACGAGTCGGGGCACTACTTCGGGTTGAACGACACGTACCTGGACACGGACTCGGTGTTCCGTGCGTCCAGGGATTCCAATGTCGTGGACTCCGGCGGCCTGATGGACAACGCCTGGCTCGATTCCACCTCGCCCTCCTACATGAAACCCGCCATCAAGGACGGGTACCTGGACACCATCGACTCGGTCAGGGCGCATGGTTCCACGCGGGGCACCCCCGCGGTGCGCGCGGCCGATCTTCCCGGACACGTCCAGGACGACATCGCTCGCATCCTGCTCCCAGCCACGACGGCCGTCGGTGAGAGCCCGGTGGGGGTCTTCGATCGTTTCGCGTTGGTGACGGATCAGCTGTTGCGTGGCTGGGACGTGGATCGGGTCGCTGATCAGTTGGTCTCGCCCAGTGATGCGGCGTTGCGTGGTGCGGTGCGTGAGGATGTGGGTGTGGCCGCCGACGCGCGTGCGGCGGCGGGTGTGGAGAGGGCACGCGCGGATGTCGCGCGTGCTGAGGGCGAGGACGGTGTGGCCGATGCCGCCGAGGCTCGCGGGTCCCGGTTGGATCAGTTGGCGCGTGCGGCTGACGCGCGCGCTGATGAGGCGCGCCGGCGTGCGGCCGACTCTGGTGCGGACGACCGCGCGTCCAGGGCGTACGAGGCCCTGGACGCGGAGGTCTCGAGCTGGAGGTCGGATGGGCGCCTGGCACGGGCGCTCGACGTCGCCGACCGCCACGGGCTGAGCGTATCCGCCGAGAGCGTGGTCTCCCAGCTCTCCGATTCGGCGCGTGACCGTCTGGGCGGTGTGCTGGCCGATTCCGCCGCGGACGTCGCGGACGCGCGGGCCGCCTTCACCGCGGGGCGGGAGCTGGTGAACGGGCGTGGTCCGCTCGCCGATGATCCCGCCACGGGAGCGCGTCCCGACGTCACCGAGATCCGGGAACGGTGGGAGCGTTGGCGCGAGTTCGGTGATCTGGCCGCCGCTTTGCGCGTACTCCACGACAGCGGTGTGACGGTGAGCGGCCGCGAGTGGCTGGCCGCGATGCCCGACATGAGCCGGGACAGGGTTCTCCAGCACCTGCTGCCGTCCGACTCCGTGCGCCCCCGCGATCACTTTCCCGGTCTCGCGGGGCTCGACGGCCTGGACGGCATGCCTCGGCCGGTGGTGGAGCAGCTGGCGCTCGATCTCCTCGGTGCGGGCTACGACCGACTCGTCCACAACCGACAGCCGGGCGATCTCGCGGTGCGTGTTCCCGGACACCCTCCGCTCCAGATCACCGCTGAGCAGGTGCGGCAGCAGCTGGACGCATGGCGGCGCGAGGGCGTCTTGGACAACGGCCTGCGGCTCCTTCCCAAACTCCGTGTCCCGCTGCTCAAACCGACCTTCCAGGACGCTTCGTCCGTTCCGTCGGATCCCCTCCGATCGCGGTCGACGCAGGAGGGAGTGCCGAAGACCCTGGGTCCGGCCGCTGGTGGTTCCGGAAGCCGTTCCGCTGCGCCGCCTGGCGTGGACCTGAATGACGTGGTCACCTTGTCGTTCGCCAGGAGTGATTCCGCGTTGGGCGATGAGCAGTCGGCGGCCCTGAAAGCCTTCGCTGAGCGTCGGGCCGATGAGGCGTATCGGGCGTTGTTGTCCAATAGGCAGTTGCCCGTGGTCCAGTTGCCGGCCGTGCAGGTGCAGGGTTTCGGTAACCGTGCCGGTTCTTCGGACACGGCTGCTGATCGTGGGAATCAGGTTTCGCGTGCGTATACCGAGTCGGTGCAATCGCTGAATGTGCACCGCGTCGGTATCTTCGCCAATGATCTGAACGCTGTTGTCCTGGATCCGGAGAAGCGGGCGGGGGGTAGGGACGCCAATCGCGCCGCGGAGTTGCGCACGGTGGATCCGCCGGAACAGCGGGTGGTGATGGGTGGCGAGGGGAGTAGCCCTCGCGACGTACCTCGCGTGTTGCACATGAGCTGGTTCCACGGCCGGGTTCCGGAGGCCAGCGCGCAGAACATGCGGGACTGGGTGTTGCGCGCTGCTGAGGCAGACTGGTCGGTGCGGTTGTGGACCGATGAACGGGCGGCGGGGCGCAACAGTGCTTTGTTCGCGGAGTTGTCGAGCACGGTCGGGGCCGGGCCCGGGCCGGTGGTCGATATCTCGACGAATCCGTCTCGGGACCTGGAGATGGAGGGCAAAGCGCTCGAATTGCACGAGCTGGCCACGGACCGGGAACTGTGGCCGATGAAGTCGGACATCGTCCGCTATCACGCCCTGGTGGAGCACGGCGGAATGCACGTGGACTCCGATATCGCCCCGGGTGAGATCAACCTGAACGATGCGCTGCCTCCGATGGATCCCGAGTCGGTGCCCATGTTCTCGCCGTTGTTGCGTGATCAGGAGCAGCAGGAAAAGGTTGAGGACAAGGTCGCGGAGCTGGGCCGCTTGACGGGCATGGATGTGTCCGACCCTGCCATGATCGCCCAGCACCAGTGGCGCATGGGTGATTTCAACAACAACCTGATCGTCGCTCCGCCGGGTTCTCGTTTTCTGAACGAGATCATTGCCGAAATGGACACGGTCAAGGTTGAGGCTGCCGCGCCCGAGGCGATGTCGAAATTGTCCGGTGAAGCGGCGAAGCGGGCCGCGGGTGCTGCCGCGCAGTTCACGGGTCCGGGAATGATGCGTACCAAGCTGATTTCCTACATCGCCGGTCAGGAACGGCTCGCGTCCGGGGAGACTCAGGGATTCGGTGAGTTCCGGAAGGGGAACTGGACGGTCGACCCGCGTTACGCCGATTATTTGTCGGGGGTCGCGTGGGTCACCGAGGACAGCGCGGACTACGTCAAGCGTGTCGACACCGATTCCGGTAGTGGTTCGGAGACCGGTGATGGGCCGGGGGAGTCGGGTACCCCGAAGGCACTCAAGCCGCCAGGCTCCGAGCCGGTGCGGGGAGAACAGGCACGGGAGAACGCGCGACGGGAGCCCGTCGTGCCCACGGGCGAACCCGCCACGGATTCCCGGAGCCGTGCGGAGGAGGCTGCCCCCGACCGCGATTCGGGTGAGGGGGCCGGGACGCGGCCGCGGACGGACACTCCCGTCGCATCGGACGCCGTCACGTCGGAGCGGGTCCTGGCGCAATCATGGGTGGACGTGTTGAACCCGGAGCCCGCCATGGCGGCCGTCCAGGTGCGGGACTTCGCAGAGCAGGCCGCTACGCCGCCCGCCGAGGACACCCCGTCCGTGGTGGTCGACCCCGGTACGGAACGGAACACCGCCGAGCACGAGCGCGAACTCGCCCGTGCCCGTCGGGGCAAGCAGCCTGACCCGGCCGCCGTTGATCGTGCCGAGGCCTCGAACATGGAGTCGAGAGCCGAACAGGCTCGGTTGCAGGCCGAGACGGAGCGCCACCTCGCCAACGAGGCGACGGTCCGGGCAGCGGCGGCCACCGGGGCCGACGCCCAGGCCACCACCTCGTCGCGCGTCGATGACACGGCCGCCGAGGCCGATACCCGCCAAGAGAGGGCGGAACAGGCCGAGATCCTGGCCATGATCTCGGAGGAACGGGCCCGTGAGGCGCGGCTGCGCGCCGAAGCCGCGGAGCGGGCCGCCGACCGCGAGCTGGACGCGCCGATCGTCGAGCGCCCCGCGGTCACGGAGTCTCCCAGCGGCGATCCGGCTCGAGGGACCTCCCGGCAGGGCTCTGACCAGGGTGACCCCCCGCCCCGGCACCGCGAGACACCCGCGGCCGAGGTCGCCGCGCTTGCGGAAACCGCCCCGAAGGCGCCGGAAACGACCGTTTCCAGGCCGGAGGGGGACGATACTGTACGCGCTTCGGAGCCGCCCGCCGTGCCGGCGCGTCCGCGCCTGCGGCGCAGTGAGCCGTTCCCTGCGCCCGAGCGGCAGGTCGACAACGCCGGGACCTCGCGAACCCCGAACGACCGGGAGACCACCACGGACCGAATCCCGGACCCGAAGGTGATTCCGGTCGAGGCGTCGACGTCCCACCCGGCGACGACCACTACGACGACCACCAACCCGGCTCCGGCCACCAATCCCGCGACGACCACCCCGAGCACCAACCCCGGGACGGCTCCGGTCACCAACCCGGTAACGACCGCGACCACCGCGACCACCAGCCCCGCGACGACCACCGCCACGGGCTCCGAGACCACCACCACGAGCACGGACCCCGCCGCCACCCGAAGGCTGAACTACCTGCTGACGAGCGGGCAGATCGACGCCCCGCTCGTCGGCCCCGCGGCCGACCGGCTCGTCGCCCGTCTGCGGACCGATCTCGACGGTCGGCTCTCCAGAGGCGAGATCGACGCCATCGAGCGGCGCGTGCGCGCCGACTTCGAGCGCGACTCCCGCCCCTACTTCGGCTCCGCGGGCCACACCTTCACCATTGCCGGCCGTGGTGGCGAGCGGTCCGTCACCCTGAAGCTGTCCCCCGAGGGCGACGCCTGGACGTCCGCGCCCGAGCCCGGTCCCGCCGCGAAGGAGAAGGGGCCGGACAGCGCGCCCAGCGTCGAGACCAAGAACACGGCGGAGCAGAAGACGAAGGGCACGAGAAAGGGTGCGGCGACCTCCACCGCCGCGGCCGGGCTGACGTTCAGCGCCACCGTCTACGGGGTGGTACCGGACGACTCGGCCCTTGCCGGTCCCGTCTTCAGCTTCTCGCTCGGCGGGACCCGCAACCAGCGCTCCACCGCCTACACCGTCAGTGACGGCGCCACCAGCGCGAGCGAGGTGTCGCTGAAGGGAACCCCGGAGCGGTTCACCAGCCCGCTCCGGGCGGAGCTCACGGTCTCCCCGCCGCCCTCCGCGGCACCCGAAGGCAACCGCCGGGACCGGAACGGCCAGCACGACACCGACACGGAACTCACCCAGCGCCCGGTGGTCGTGAGCCTGGTCGAGCCGAGAGGGCTGTTCCTGTCGGTTCCCGGCGGTCTCAAGAACCGGAGCGTCGACGCCGACCCCGCCACCGGCGCCCCCGCGCACTTCTTCCTGCCCGACCCCTTCGACACCCTGTCGCCCGCGTCGCGCACGCCGGACCGGCAGGGCAGCCGGGTGGGCAACGGCCACCCGCTCATCGTCGACCCCATCCACGGTCTGGGCGGACAGCTCCGCCAACTGCTCGGCATCGGCCCGGACCACCCCTCCAACGGCGAACTGCGCGAAGCGACCGCACCAGGAGCCATCCGGGACATCCTCTGGGCGCTGGACCGCGGGCCCACCCCGGTGGCGGTGGTCGCCGACAGCCGGGGCGTGCCGCGTGTCCTCACCATGTGGTCGGTCCCCCGGGAACTGACGCGAGTCGAGGACGCGCCGGAGAAGGCCACCCTCAGCCGCGGCAACAAGGTCGACAAGAAGGCGGGCCTGGCGGCGAAGCGTTCGACCAACCTCAAGATCGGCGCCGGGTTCGGCGCGGTCCTGAGCCTGGTCCAGGGCGCCCTCCGCCTCAACGCGCCGCTCTTCCACGCGTCCTACAAGGCCGAGGGCGCCTCGAACCGGGCGATCGCCACCAGCGGCGATCGCAAGGACACGGCGCACTCGGACAAGGTCGAGACCTACGAGGTCCAGCGGGTGTTCTACGCCACCCTCTCCGGCGACGCCACGCTCATGAGCACGCTGGGCAGGTCGGTCGAGCAGATCACGGTGACCGACGCCCGGCGCATGGCGGGCCTGGACGAGCCGACGCCGGAGGCGCGGTCCCGGCGCGTCCCGCGCTTCGAACACCTGGCCACGGACCGTCCGGCGCACTGGGGCGGCACGGTGCCCAGAGAGGTGCTCCACCAGGATGGCAGTCGTTACCGCTCCGCTCCGCGGCCCGCGACGCCCGAGGACGGTAACCCGCCGCCGGAGCCCAGGCCCACCAGCGTCTACGAGGACTACGCGCGCGCGGTGCTGGCCGGGATCGCCAGTGAGTTCCCGGGGCTGGTCGTGACCGACCTGGCCTCCATCTCCAAGGAGACCTACGCGCGCCGTCCGGGCGCGGCCCCGGAGCAGTCCCGCACGCCGCGCGAGTTCCCCGGACTCCGCCGTGACTACCAGCAGGCCCTCGCCAACACCATCCTGGTGCTGGACGCGATCACCCCGCACAACCTGGAGAGCGGAGGACGCCTGGGCGAGTGGACGGGGCCGGGGATCGACCTGCACCTGATCGAGACCGCGAACGTCGACCCCAAGCTGGCCCACCGGGGCGGACTCTTCCGGCCGCCGTTCGTGACGGTGCGGTTGCACGCGGACGCCACCGGGCGCACGTTCGGGGGAACCTCGACGGTGGGCACCAAGACCACGGTGGGGGGATCGGTCGAGCAGACCGAAGGACACGAGCGCACCCACACCTCGACCCAGCAGCTCAGCGTCGGCGTCCACGGCCGAGACCTGGCGGTGGACGGGCAGGGCATGCTCAAGAACATCGGGATGTTCGACGTGACGGCCGAGGCCTCGCAGCCGCGCGGGCGCGCCCAGGAGTACAAGGTCAAGGGGGCGGCCGAGGGCACGGTGAAGACCACGGGCGACACCGACGTCTGGCGCTACGACCTCGACCTCACAGCGAAGATCGGGAAGTTCCGCAAGGCCGACGACCTGGCCGTGATCGACGAGGACGGCGCCGCCGACGCCAGGACCAGGGACGGGGTCGAGTACGACGGGTACGCCGTCACCATCCAGGGCCCGCGTGCCCGGCTCGAGGTCGAGGCTCCGGCGGGTCGGGACACGGGACCCGCTGACGGTCGCTCGCCCGCGGCCCGCTCCACCGCCACGGGAACCGGACCCGCCCCGGCTCAGCGCCGACTGACCAGTGCCGAGGCCCGTGCGGTCGTACTGGGGACGACGCCGGCCCCGGCGGCGCACCCGCTGGACTCGGTGCCCACCGTGACCGACACGGTGACCGCGCCCGATCTGTACCGCCTGGGCAACCGACTGCTGACCGACACCACCCCGGGGTTCCAGGATTTCCTGCGTCGCTCGCGGGGAGCCCACGACTACCTGCGCCAGCTCCTGCTGTCACCCACGCTGAGTGGCGGTGTCCAGCAACTGCTGTCGCGGTACGGTCTGCGCAGCGGCCGGTTGCAGGTGGATACCTCCTGGCTCTGGCGCGGGCTGCCGACCCTCGTCGTCCGGGCCGGCCGCGGCGGTTTCCGGTTGCACGAGATCATGCCCGACACCACGGTGGAGATCTCCTCCACCGGGGAGGTGAGCATCGGCACGACCAGCACCCACGGCGGCCACTCCCGCTCGCTGGCGTTCACCTCCCGGCTCTGGCTCAACCCCAACGACGAGGTCCCCGAGGGCGCCGCGCAGACGTCGGGGAGCGCCCCGACCGGGAGCTACGCCCCCATCCCCATGCCGATGGGGTCGGTGACGCCGTATTCGCGTTCGACCACGCTGAGCTCGGCCGCGTCACTCACCGTCTCCCGCGCCACCACGGTGGCCCCGCAGGGCGGTTCCTTCCCCTACACCGCGGACCTGTCCTTCGACCAGGCGGCCGAGGTCAAGACCGACTGGAAACTCGGTGTGAGCGTGCCCCGCACCTCCTCGACGGCCACACACCACGGCGTGCACAGCGAGGTGCCCGGCGCCGAGTTCGGCTACATCGCCGAATCCGAGGCCTACGCGGCCGACCTGATCCGCGACGCCGTGGAAACCGACGCCGAGGGCAACCCCGTCGCCGTCGTACTGGCGGACCACGACGCACCCCGGCCGGACTGGGAACCCCGCGACGGACTCACCGGACTGGGCCACCGCCGTCACGGCCCCGACGCCGGACCGGTCGTGGACGACCTGATGCGCCGTTTGGCCGAGCAGGACCTGGAACTGACCGGAACCAGCCGGGAGCAGCTGTTCAAGCAGGTCGGCGAGCACATCAGCCGAGGACTGGACGATGCCACCGCCGAGGCCGTCCCGATCAAGGTGAACGTCCGCTCCACGAGCGCGGTCCACTCCTCGTCCCCGGGCAAGATCACCGTCGAAGTCATCCGTCAGCACACCGAGGTCGACCGGTTGGGGGCCAAAGCCGACTTCACCGACTCGCGCAGCCGATCCGCCGATATCAGCTCGTCGGACGGCAAGCAGAAGGCCGCCACCGTCGGCGCCGGGTTCGGAACGAGCAATCTCATGCCGCGCGAGGGGGTCGATTCCCAGTCGGACCTGGCCCCCGGCAGCCAGCCCGGAGCGCTGCTCAACCTGACGGGCGAGGCTTCGCGCCAGAGCGGTGAGACGACCACGCGCAGTACGGGGGACTCGGTCACCGAGACCGCCGACACCACCATCACCGGCCCCTACCTGGTTCTTGGCACCGACACATCGCTGCGCCTGTACCTGGAGACGGACGCCGGCCAGACCATCGTCGCCGAGAAGAAGGCGGGACGGATGAGCGAGCTGTACCCGGCTCCCTACCTGGTCCGCGAGGGTGAGCCGGAGGCGAGGGCGCCGCGTGCGAGCGGGCCGCGCACGCTGCCCCCACCCGCCCAGCCGCTCGAAACGGCGGTCCGGGAGTGGACCGCCCGCAGACACGCGGCCGCGCGGGCGACGGTCCCCCCACTGGAGGCGCTGTCGGTGGCCGGTGACGGGAAGGCGGTGACCGCGGCCGGGTACATCGCCGCGGCGCGGGCCTCGGGATGGCAGCCGCCGGCGAACGCGTCCCCCCGTGCTCACTTCCAGTCCGCGAGCGAGTACCTCGTCGACAAGATGGGACCCCGCGCGGACAGCATCCCCGCCGCCCTGTCCGGTCTGGCCCTCGCGGCGAACTTCGCCCCCGCCGCCGATACCGGTTCCGCCCTGCCCGACCTGTTCCGCGACAGGGTCGTCACCTTCGCCGATCTGAAGTGGAGCCTGCACGCGGTACCGCGCGCGGAGGGCGCGCGGTTGATCGACGTGTCGGTCGACTCCGCGCACGCCGGTACCCGGAAGGGCGAAAAGTCGGATGAGACGACGGTGGAGCGCTCGGTCACCACCACCGGAGGCGTGGGCGGCGGCGTCAGCGGATTCCTTCCCCAGAACTACCGGAACATGGGTTCCACGAACGACACCCAGTCCAGCACCGTCTCTTCCGCCCAGGGTACGTCCAACACCACCCGAACCGACCACCCGAGTCGGCCCCCCGTGTCGAGCAAACGGGCCTACCTCGTGGCCGTTCCGACGACGTGGCTGGTCGCCGCGGAGTCACCGGTGGCCCAGACCCGCCGCGCGGGTGCGTCCCGCCAACAGGTCGGCGCGTCCGAGGTCGAGGCCGAGGTCCTCGCCTGGGTCGACCACGACCAGGCGCTGGCCCTGGGCATCGTGGGTGGTGTGGAGGCGAACAAGGCGCTCTGGGACGGTCTCTACACGGCCCAGGAGGCGTTCGGCGAAGCCGAGAAGGCCTACTTCGCAGCCCGCCGCGAACTCCCCGAACTGGTCCGGGAGATCCAGGAAGCGCACCGGAGCGGTGACGCCGAACGCCTGCGCGAGGCGCGGGCCGCCCACACCGCCCAACGGGCCACCGCGGACCGCCTCCACGGGCTGTTCATGAGGGGATTCGATGTCTGGGACTCCGCCCGCACGGCGGCTCGCGAGTCCCTGGGGCTGACCGGGCTGGAGCGGTCGCTCGACGACGCCCGCCGTAGCAAGGACCAGGGGCGGATCCGAAACGCGCAGGCGGCCCTGGACACCCATCGTGCGAAGGTGGACCAGCTGCGCACGGAGGCCGAGCGGGCCTACCTGGCCTGGGACGACACCCGCAACCAGCCCCCGCCCACGGAACGGTCCACGGAGCGGACCGGCGTGCCGCCGGTACCGGAGCCCACGGTCACGGACGGGCGGGGCGGCACCACCGAGAACCTCGGCGGGACGGCCATCCCGTCCGATTCCTCCGGGCGCTCCATGCAGGAGGTCTACTTCGACGCGCTGAACGTCCGGCCGCCCTCGGTGCCCGCAACTGTCACGAGTGGCGGCGCGTCCCGGGGAGCAGAGAGCCCACGACGAGAGGACGATTCGGAGTCTGAGTCTGATGCTGAGCCCCGGCCCCAGCCCCGGCCTCAGCCCCGGCCCCAACCGCGTTCTCGGCCCGAACCCGAGTCGGATTCCGAGTCTGAGCCCGAGTCCCGGCCGCAGCCCCGGCCTGAACCTCGGCCTCAGCCGCGTCCTCGGCCTGAGCCGGAGTCGGAGTCTGAGTCGGAGTCTGATGTTGAGCCGCGGCCCCGGCCCCGGCCTGAACCCCGGACTCGTCCGGAGCCGGAGTCGGATTCCGAGTCTGAGTCGGAATCCGAGCCCCGGCCCCAGCCTCGGCCTCGTCCACGGCCCCGGTCTGATCCGCAGCTTCGTCCTCGGCCCGAGCCGGAGCCGGAGTCTGATGCTGAGCCTCGTCCTCGGCCTCGTCCACGGCCCCGGTCTGAGCCCCAGCTTCGTCCTCGGCCCGAGCCGGAATCGGAGTCGGAGTCGGAGTCGGATTCCGAGTCTGAGTCTGAGTCGGAATCCGAGCCCGAGGTCGGAGGGGAGCAAGCAGCCGTGAACGACTCGAATCCCGAGGGAGCCCCATCCGACAGGTGATCCAGGCCCCGCCCGGCGCTCTGAGGGATAGCGTTCCACCGCATGCCCTCCCGATCCACCACCGCTCCCCCCACGTCCCAGCCAGGACGCGGAGGACACCCGGGGCAGCCGCCCCGACCTCCCACCATCCCCAGGGAAGACCGAAAGGACCTAGTGCCACATGAGCGAGAAAGCCGCGGGAAGGGACGAGCCGCCGTCGCGCGTGAGTGACGGCTCCGCCTCCTCCACCACACAGGGTGCGGTGGCCGGCGCCCACACCGCCGCGCCGGCGGTCGGCGCCGACCGGGACCCGGGTCCGGGATCCGGGGACGGCCGAGCACTCTCCGTTCCCAGGGACGTGACCCTGGGGAGGTCGGACACGGCCGCTCCGCTCACCGAGCGGACCGCGGGTTCCGGGGAACCGGTCTCCCCGCCCCAGACGGGGGTCCCGATGAGTCTGCGCCCGGAGCCGCAGCAGGCGGTCGCCGAAGCGCCGACAGGCACCGCGCAGGTCCAGGGTGAGACGGCCCAGAACACGGACGCTGCCGCCGCCGACGCCACCGCCGCGTACGCGGCAGCGGAAGGGACGGCCTCCGCGGCCGCCGCGAGCACGGACGAGGTCGCGCTCCGGGACCGGCTGGGGCGCCCGGGGCGTCCGACCCTCGCCTTCGCCGCGATCGCGGGTGTGGTGCTCATGGCCACCCCGTTCGCGGTCAACGAGACCTCCCAGCGCCTACCCGGCACCGCCATGGGCCTGGTCGACCAACAGGGTGTGTTCGGCTACTTCGCCCTGTCCGGCGCGGGCTCCGGCGCCGACGCGGCCTCGTTGACCGATCAGCGGGCCCAGTCGGCCGCCGTGGCGTCGGGACCGGCGACCGCGGCGTTGGAACAGCCCGGCTCGGAGAGCGGTTACGTGCCCGAGGTGCTGCCGCAGGAGCCCCCCGTACCGGCCGGCGTCACTCCTTCGGAGGAGCCGGACGACGACGGCACCGGGCCGTCGTCGGACGCTCCCCGCGAGGGAGGTCCGGGTGACCCGGTCGACACCGAGGACGCCGAATCGTCGAGCGGGGACCTGGCCCCGGACTTCGGCGCGGGTGGCGACGAGGACGAGGACGACCGGGACTCGGACCCCGAGGACGGCGGCTCCGAGGACTCCGAGGGAGGCGAGGACGGTGAAGGTGACGGCGACTCGCGAGTCGGCGCGCTGCCGGACCGCAACACGGACGGGCCGTTGTCCATGACCGCGTTCCAGGGCTCCGAGGTGGAGGACACCGACGATGAGGGGGACGGCGACCCCGATCCCCAGCGCGAGGAGCCGGCGGACGACAAGGAGACCCGCTCCGCGGACGCCGAGACCCGGGCCGAGGACACCGACGCGCTGAGCGAACCCATGAGAACGGACGGCGGGATCCCCCTGGCCGACGCCGTTCCCCAGGAGTCCCCCTCGCACCACCCCCGCGAGGAGACGCAAAAGGAGCCCCTGACCCCGAGGTCCGGCGAAGGGTCCGACTCCGACGAGGACTCCGGAGTCCTCGAACAGGGGTACCGGCCCACCGTCGAGAAGGTCCCCGCGGAGGGGCCCCCGCCACCGCCGGAGTTCCGCTACGCCGAGGTGGCCGGGGTCGGCTGTGCGCCGAACGAGCGCATCGCCTACGGCACCGCCGGGGAGTTCTGGCACGGAGACGGCACCGACAGTTGGGCGTTCGGGTTCGAGGGCGGGTTCACCGCGGAGAACTGCGACGGCCGGTGGCACGCCATCCCGGTCTCCGGGGATCCGGACGTACCGAACGGCAAGTACGCGTTCTGGACGTTCAACATCGGTTTCACCGACGCCGCGTGCGACGTCTACGTCCACATCCCCGACGCGGAGAGCCCCCGCTGGGTCGGGGGCGAGCCCGCCCAGTACCAACTGCACCCCTCCGCGGACCCGGCGACCAGCGAGCCGTTCGCGTCCTTCACCGTCGACCAGGTGGCCGACAAGGGCGGCTGGGTGTACGTGGGCTCCTACGACGCGCCCGGCGACACCATCAGCGTGAAGCTCCAGAACAGCGGAGCCGACCAGGTCGACGGCCGCGACACCAACGCCCACGTGGTGGCGTCGGCGGTGCGCACCCGCTGCAACTGATCCCGGCGGGCCCGGCCGATGCGCCGGGCCCGCCCCCTGAACCACCACGGTCCCGTTCCCCGCACGGGCGCGACCAGATGAAAGGACCCGGCGATGTCCCGACAGCTCCTCAAGGTCGCACCCGACGGCAGGGGCGCGTACAGGACCATCCGCGCTGCCCTCGCCGCGGCCCGGAGCGGCTCCCTCATCTCCATCGCGCCCGGGCGCTACGAGGAGAGCCTCATGATCACCGAGGTGGTCACCCTCGCCGCCGAGAACGGGCGGGGCAGTGTCGAGGTCATCGCCGACTCCGGCTGCGCGGTCGCCTCCATCGCGGAGGCCGTCAAGATCACCGGGTTGGTCGTCCGCGGTCGCGACGGCGACAGGCCCGCCGTCGACATCCCCGCCGGGCAGCTGGAAATGGCCGACTGCGAGGTGGACGGTTCCGCATGGGTCGCGCTGGTGGTGCGCGGGGAGGGTGCGCTGGCCATGCGGGACTGCCGGGTCACCAACCCCGGCGGTGCCGGGATGGTCATCACGACGGGGCAGCCCACCGTCATCGAGGACAGCGTCATCGAGAACGTCGGGAGCACCGGTTTGGTCATCGGCGGCGAAGGCCGTCCCACCGTGCGCTCCTGCACCATCCGTGACGCGCGTGGCAACGGCGTGCTCGCCAACGACCGCGCCGCGGGATCCGTGGTCGACTGCGAGATCACCGGCATCGCCAAGCCCGCGGTCGTCCTGGAAGCGGACGCCGCCACC
The DNA here is from genome assembly GCF_018207095.1 of Nocardiopsis sp. MG754419. Lineage (GTDB taxonomy): Bacteria > Actinomycetota > Actinomycetes > Streptosporangiales > Streptosporangiaceae > Nocardiopsis. Next base: position 47,392 of record NZ_QOCZ01000082.1, read on the forward strand.
GTGATCGCCCGCGTGCGCGTCCACGACGTCGACCAGGACGGGCTGCTCGTGTCCAGCAGCGGACGGCCCCGTGTCGAGGACTGCGTGTTCGAGGACACGGGGGGTCGCGGCATCGCCCTGCACGACGGCGCCGACCCGCAGATCAACGGGGTCACCGTCACCCGCCCCGCCACGGCGGGCATCTACGCCTGGGGCGGGGCCCGCGGCACGATGACGGGCTGCGCGGTACACGAGGCCGGGGAGGACGCCGTGCGCGTCGACGGCCGATCCTCCACCGTGTTCGTGGATCTGATGGTGCACGGCGGCGGCGGGGTCCGAATCGGCGGTGGCAGCACCACCGAGTTCGACCGCGGCCGGGTCGTGGACACCACCGGTGCGGGCTTCACCGTGGAGGCGGCCGAGCCGTTCCTTCGCGGGGTGTCCATCAGCGGGGCCCGGGGGCACGGCGTGCACTTCGCCGACGGGGGCCGGGGCCGCGTCGACGACGTCGACATCGAGGGCGTCGGTCGCACCGGTGTGCAGGCCGGGACCGGGTCGCGACCGGTGCTGAGCGGCGTGCGGGTGCGCGCGGCCCGGGACAGCGGCGTCGCTGTCGCCGAGGGCGCGGTGGCCGACCTGCGCGACTGTGACCTGGCCGAATCCGGCGGCGACGGAATCTCCGTCCAGCCGGGCGGGGAGATCACCGCCCTGCGCTCGCGGGTGCACGACGGCGGCCGCAACGGGGCCATGGTGGCCGCCGGCGCCCGAGCCGAGCTGCGCCACTGCGAGGTCTTCGGCAACAGCGGCGACGGCGTCCTCGTGCACAGCTCCGAGGACGTGACCCTGGACACCTGTTCGGTGCGCGACAACCGGCGGTCCGGTCTGCGCCAGACGGTCCGCAGCGAGCGCGTGCGCGCGGAGGGGCTGGTCAGCGTCGACAACGGCAGTCCCGACGCCTACGGTGAGTCGGCCGGTACCCCCGCTCCGCCGCTGAATCCGGCCGATGCCGGGGATCAGCGCGCCCCCGGTGACGACGGCCGGCCGCCGGCGCCGGACGGTCCACTCGACGAGCTTCGGGCGCTGGTGGGCCTGGAGAACGTCAAGCAGGAGGTCACCACCCTCGTCAACCGCAACGAGATGGCCCAGCGGCGGGCCGAGATGGGGTTGCCCACCCCGCCCACCAGCCGCCACCTGGTGTTCGGCGGACCGCCGGGGACCGGCAAGACCACCGTGGCCCGGCTGTACGGCCGTATCCTCGCCGACCTCGGCGTGCTGCGCCGGGGCCACGTCGTGGAGGTGGCCCGCGCCGACCTGGTGTCGCAGTACGTGGGTGGTACCGCGATCAAGACCACCGAGGTGTTCGACCAGGCGCGCGGCGGCGTGCTGTTCATCGACGAGGCCTACACTCTCGTCGCCCAGCAGGACGGCGGCGTCCGGGACTTCGGCCGTGAGGCGATCGACACCCTGGTGAAGCTGATGGAGGACCACCGCGACGACGTGGTGGTCATCGCCGCAGGCTACACGGAGGAGATGGCGCGGTTCCTGGAGGCCAACCCCGGTATGGCGTCGAGGTTCAGCCGCAACGTCGAGTTCCCCAACTACACGACTGACGAACTGGTCGACATCGTCCAGCTGATGTGCGCGGCTTCCCACTACGAGCTGCCGGAGGACACCGAAGAGGCTCTGCGCGGGCACTTCGACCGCATGACCAAGGGCGCCACGTTCGGCAACGGTCGCACGGCCCGCAAGACCTTCGAGGAGATGGTCGACCGGCAGGCGTTCCGGCTCGGCTCCTCGGTCCCCGGCGACCCGGGGGAGATGTCGCGGCTGCGGCCCGAGGACCTCGGTGAGACGCCGGACGGGACGGACGGGCCGGACGGCGGCGCGGAGGCCGGGGAAAGGCTCACGCGTCTGCGCGCGGAGCTGGACGCGATGGTGGGGCTGGCCGAGGTCAAGTCCACGGTGACCGACCTGGCCAACCTGATCGAGACCGGTCGCCAACGCCGCCGGTTGGGGCTGCCGGTGCCGGTCATGAGCCACCACCTGGTCTTCGCGGGGCCGCCCGGAACCGGCAAGACCACCGTGGCCCGGCTCTACGGGGAACTCCTCAACGCATTGGGAGTGCTGCCCACCCCGCGGATCGTGGAGGCCGCCCGCTCCGACCTCGTCGGCCGCTACATCGGCCACACCGCACAGCTCACGACGGAGGTCTTCGAAAGCGCGCGGGGCGGTGTCCTGTTCATCGACGAGGCCTACGCCCTGACCCCCCAAGGGGGCTCGGGCGGGGACTTCGGCCAGGAGGCGGTGGACACCCTGGTGAAGCTGATGGAGGACCACCGCGACGAGGTGGTGGTCATCGTCGCCGGATACAGCGCCGAGATGAACGGGTTCCTGGCGTCCAACCCCGGCCTGGCCTCCCGGTTCAACCACCAGGTGGAGTTCACGGACTACTCGGACGGCGAACTGGTCACCATCATCAGGCGGATGGCCGAGTCCAACGGCTACGCCTGCGTTCCGGCCACCGTGGAGCTCCTGCACGAGCACTTCGCGTCGGTGCCGCGGACGGCGTCGTTCGGCAACGCCCGCTACGCCCGGCAGACCCTGGAGCGCATGATGACCCGGCAGGCCGGTCGGCTGGTGCACCTGCCCGCGGCCACCCGCGAGGACCTGACCACCCTCGTTCCCGAGGACGTGCCCGCACCGCAGGCGGTGTGACGCATATCGCGTGCGCCTTCTCCCGACCGCCCCCCGTGGGCGCCCTGCTCCGGCCGGGTCGGGCCGGACCGGGGGAGGGAGCGGGTGCCGCTCCGTGCGTTGGATGTGGCTTCACCTGGGAATCGGCGCGTTGGCGACGGCGCGGGGCCGTGAAGGGGGCGCGGGAGTGTGAATTCCCGCTCGTTTTACCGCGTTATAATAAGGTTGTACGAATCTGTGGTTAAATCTCTTTCTTAGGTGATATTCGGCCAATAGGGAGTGTAGAATCCTTGCGCCGGACCTGCTGCGGTCCAGGCCGGCCCGGCGCCCTCGCGGACGCGGGCCTCAAGGTCTCGCGGCGTCACCCGACTCCTCCGCTCCTCCGCTCCTTCACGCTCACCGTGCCCGTTCCCGTGCTCTCACTCGCCGCCGGGGCGCCGTGTCGGTCTCCCCTGCGCGGCCGGTGATCCGCGTTTCACGTGATCACGGACAAAGCGGCCCCCCGGGGTTGTTATGGCGACGGATCACTCTATAGAGTCACTCGATGGCAGGTAAAAACACACCCAAAACCACGTAGTTTCGGTCGGTCTTGGTGCGACGCCTCCGTGGCATCCCGACCACGTAACTCGCGGCAGGTCGCGACCCGGGCACGGTGCCTGGTCGTCCCCCGCTC
>NZ_QOCZ01000083.1 GCF_018207095.1 Nocardiopsis sp. MG754419
GGCCCAGGGCGGGCCCGGGGGTTCCTACGTCCACGTCGCCACCGCCGCGTGCACGCCGAGCCTGCGCCAGTGGTCCGCCCCGGCCGGGGCGGACGGTCGGACGGCGCCCGTCACCGACGCCCACCGGGCGAGGGACGCGGTCGTGGCGTCGGTACCCGTGACGGCCGTGGTCGGTGTGGTGCCGGGGGACGCGTCGGTGAGTCGCACCGACGCCACGGCGCGCAGGAGCGCCTCCTCGACGCCGGCGTCGACGTCGGCCGCCACGGCCGTGCCCAGGGGTTCGTCGCCCACGTTCACGAGTCCGTACGGGGCGTGCGCGTCCGCCGCCCCCGCCGCGTCGGCATCGGTCACCGGGGCCGGCGTGTCCGGGGCCTCGCGCAGCAGGACCCGCACACGGTACGGTCCGGCGCCGTCCAGCGCCTGCACCGACAGGTCCGCCGGCACACCGAACCGCAGGTTCAGACAGGCCCACAGGCGTCGGGCGACGGGGGACGGGTCGGGTGGGTCGATGTCCCACCACCGCCGATCCGGAAGGGACAGCAGGAGGTCCCCCACGGCGGCGCCGACCGCGCCGACCGCGGTCAGCCCCAGCCCCCGGCCGACCGGGGCGTCGAAGGGGCGCCACACCACCCGGTGCAGTGCTCCCAGCAGGGCGTCGCGTCGGGCCTCGGCCGTGGTGAGCCCACAACCGGCGACGTCCCCGGACAACGCCAGGCCCACGGGAAGCTGGGGCAGCGCACCCGGTCGCGGCTCGTCGACGGGGCCGAACACCCGGTCCCACAGAGGGGTGACGCCGTCCAGCTGCGCGGGGATCTCCGGGGGATCCTCCGACCCCGGAGCGGGCGGGGGCGCGTCGCCGATGGGGTCGAGCGCGTCGGCGAGGGGCAGCGTGTGCGGTTCGCTCACCAACTCGTCCGTGGTCACTATGAACGCGGGATCGGTGGCCGGCGCCGTGCCCTCCACGGTGCGGGCCACGTGCGCGACGAGGGACAGCACCAGTTGGGCGGCGACCAGGGTCCGGGTCAGGCGCAGCCCCGCCTCGTCCGGCCCGCCGTGGCCCTCGGCGAGGGTGGAGAACCACGTGCGCAGCCGTGCGGCCAGGTCCGGGGTGCTCGCCCGGTCACGCGGACCGGCCAGCCACAGACCGCCGCCGGTCGCCACCAGGTGCTCGACCGGTGCCGCGTCGGGGACCTCCAGCCACGTGGTCAGCAGGATCGGGTCGCCCTCGACGGAGCCTTCCGTGCCGGGTGTCCGGGGCCCGGTGTCCACCGTGGCGGGTCGGCCCCGGTCGGGGGCCGGGTCGACGTCCACCGCACCGAAACCCGACCGTTCCAACGCGCGCCGCACCTCGGTCGCCAGCAGGGGACACGACGAACGCACCCGGACGGTGCTCGCCTCCAACGCGGCCAGCGCGGCGTAGGGGCGTCGGGTCAGGGATTCCAGGTGGGGGTAGGCGGCTCGTGCGACCGGGGAGGGCTCGGTGGGTTCGGGTTCGAGGTCGCGGAGGAACCCGTGCTCCTCCAGCTGGTCGAGGATGCCCGCCAGGAAGGGACGCCCCCGTTCGGGGAAGCGGCCGAGCAGGGCGTCGCGTTCGAACCCGGCCCGCAGGGTCGGCTCCAGCGCGCGCCACACGGTGTCGGCCTGACCGCCCCGGACCACGACGGCGGTGGCGCCCATGCTCAGCGCCACCCCCTCCTCGGCCAGGGACCGGGCCCGCACGGCGCTCTTCAATCGGACGGTGGGGAGGATGTGTTCAGGCATCGCCCACCCACGGCAGGGTCGGCTTCAGCGCGGGGTCGCTCTGCTGGTGGTCGACGACCCGGCGGACGGTCTGCTCCCAGCTCTCGCCCACCACCTCCTGCGCGGCCTCGGTGAACAGGTACGCGATGGAGTACCGCTGGGCGGGTGTCACGCCCATGAGCGGCAGCAGGTCGAAGAAGCAGTTGATGACGAACCGGAACGCGGCGAAACCGAAGCCGTCGCCCAGCCGGGTGAAGTCCAGCTTGCGGAACTCACGGTGGAAGTCGCTGTAGGAACGCTCGTCCGAACCGCTCCACCGCACGCCCACGTCCGTGCCCAACCGGGCCGCGGTCTCCTGCCGCTCGGGGTGGGGGAACGGCAGGATGTGCCCCTTCTTCGCCAGTTCCACGGCCTCCGGCAGCCACCGGTCGACCCACGTGCCCCAGGCCGCGGCGTGCCGATCGTCGCCGGTGTCCTCGTGGATCCCCCGCAGGGTCTCCACCAGGGCGGCGCGCTGGGAACGGTAGGACCGGGCCAACCGTTCCTCGGCCCGCCCCTCCGGGTCCGACCAGTGGAAGTACTCCTTCCAGTGCGACAGGAACGCCTGGTAGCCGGACTTGAGACCCCACTCGGGGTAACGGGCGGCGATCGCGCCCATACCGGCGAACACGTGCGCGAACACGGCCCGTTCCCCGCCGCGCCCACCGGCCTGCTCCGCCACCCGGGACAGACCGTCGGTGAGCACCCGTCCCTTGAGCGCCACCGCTTCGGGGCCGCGCAGGAACGTGTCCACCGGGTCGCCGTCCAGCCGTCGGATCGAGTTGTCCGGCTCCAGGGGGGTGTAGGGACCCTCGACCAGCTCCAACCGGCCCATGCGATGGGAGAACTCCGCGTACGCGGCGGGGTCGAGGGAGCGCTCGGAGGGATGGTCCGCGAGGAAGGACCGCAGGTCCGCCTCGGCGGCGTCGGCCGCGACCGTGACGGCCCCGGGGTCGCCGTCCAGGTAGAGCACGCAGTGCGGGCCGAACCGCCAGTGCAGGTGGAGCCACGCGGCGGTGACCCCCTCCGCGTCGGCGGCCGCGCGCGCCGTGGGCACGAGACGGTCGCCGATCAGGGCGCTCTTGTCGCTGTCGTAGTAGGTGACTCTGAGTCCGACGGTCACGGTGTCAGCCTCACTTCGTCTGGGGGATGAGTGGGGGATGGGGGGTCCGCGGCGGGCCGGGGACCGTGGACAGTTCGAGGAACACCTCGGCGGCGTGCCGACCGTCCGGACTCGCGACCCCCGCCTCGTGCGGGTGGGGGGACAGTTCCTCCGCCACCAGGGTCGGACCCAGGTGGGTCAGGCGTTTGGCGGCGGTGGTGGTGTGCAGGCGACTCAGGAAGTCCACGTGCTGGGGCTTGGGCGCCATGGCCCGTTCCAGCGGACCCAGGCGGGCCCCCTGGAGGGGACGGACGAACACCTCGTCGGGCATGCCGCGCCGGAGGCGTTCGAGGTTCACCCGGCGGTGGAGCTCGGCCGGCGACTCCCCGCCGCGGGCGGTGAACGTCGACGTGTCCAGCCCCCAACGGCGACGGAACAGGGTGAGCGCCCCGAACCCGATCCGGGGCGTGGCGCCCTGATGCCCGTGGACGGTCCAGCGTTCGTGCAGGTCGATACCGAGGTCACTGAACGAGAAGAACGGGGAGTCGGCGACCATGGCCACGAGCATCTCGTCGTAGGGCAGCGCGTGCGGCACCAGGAAACCGGTGTAGACGGGATCGATCGCGGTGCCGTCCGCACGCACCAGCCGCAGACCGTTCGGGGTGTGCACCAGCGCGAGGTCGTGGGTGGCGGGCCCGGGGACCAGCGTGGGTTCGTCGCGCAGCGCCACCTCCTCGGGCGCCAGGGCGGGGGAGAGGTTGGCGTTGAACCCCAGGGCCGAACGCATGTGCACCGTGTCGGAACCCGGCGGGGCGACCCGGCGCACGTGCGCGACCACCCGGCGGCGCACCTCCTCCGGGAGACGTCCCAGGAATCGGCTGAAGTAGCGGGCCCGTCCCCCGTACACGTGGTTGACCACCAGGTGCTCGGGCTCCTCGCCCCGGCCGGAACGGACCTGGCCGAACACCGCGAAGGAACGGTGCGCGACGAACTCGCGGTCCGGCAGCAGGGCGGCGACCTCGTCCACCACGGACGGGTCCACCTCCACCTGTTCGGTGTCGGCGTGACCCAACCCCACCAGGTGCTCCACGGCGCGGGCCCGTGCCCTCAGTACCTGACGCAGACCCGGGTCGGCGTCCGCCAGGGCCTCGGGGTCCCCGCCCATGAGCCGTTGGGTGAGCGGGAAGGCGGCGCGCGCGTCCTGGGCGAACGCGTCCAGGTCCGAGCACCGGCCGCCGCGCCCGTAGCGGGCCACGAACACCTGCTCCAACGCCCCCGACAGCACCCGCTGGTCGTCCATCGCGAACAGCAACGGCATGAGGCGTTCCAGGTCGGCCGACCAGCGCGCGGTCGCGGGGCGCTCCACCGGAACACCACGTGAGACCAGGCAGTCCTCCACCACCGGGGAGGTCGCCGACCCCTCGACGCCCACCGCGGCCGACCACAACCCCTGCAGGCGCAGGACCTCGCGGGCACGTCGGGCGCCGTCGGCCTCGGCGAAGCCGGACAGCACCTCCTCGGTGGCCGCGAACGCCTCCGTCGCCCGGGCCGCGGTCGCGCCCGGCAGGGTCCGGACCAGGTCGTGCCAGTGACGTGTGTGGTCGGGCGACTGTTCGGCGACGGGGGCCCACGGCACCAGCACCCCCACGCCGATCAGTTTGTCCAGGAGACCCGACGCCTGCTCGGTTCCGTACCCGAGGTCGGCGGTGACCGCGTCGCGCAGCGCCTCCCACCGCACCGGCGTGGCCGCCCGTTTCTCCAGGACCGACACCAGCCGCTCCCAGCCGCCGGTCAGCGGGAGACGGACCTCCTCCTCACCGAACGCCTCCGCCCGCAGCCCGGAGGAGGGCGGTGTCCACCGACGTCGGCGCACGACGAGCCGCGCGTCGGCCTCGCCCGGGGCGGAGTCCGGCGCGCCGTCGCCACCGAGCCGACGCGCGCCACCGGTCAGCACCCACTCCAGGCCCGACCGGGCCTCGGGGTCCGCGGCCAGCGCGCGCCCGGTCTGGCGCACCAACAACCGGCGCAGGTCGGCGTACGGCGTGGCCCGCAACGGTGTGTCCTCGTCCCCCGGCCCGGTGGGCCGTGCGAGGTCGTCGAAGTGGACCGCCGTGTACAGCGAGTACGGGCTGACCTTCATCGTGGACCGGGAGAAGTACCGCACCAGGGACGTCTCCGCCTTGCGCATCCGCTTGTCCGGAGGGCCCGTCGCGGCGGCGCGCGCCGCCACCGCACGGTGCAGGTCGGCGCTGGACAGGGCCGTGGAGCGGTCCACTCGCGGGTCCGCGGCCCACTCCGCCAGCACCGCGCGTTCGTCGCGCAGGGACGGTTCGTGCGCGGCGTCCAGCCGCGCGGTCAGTTCCGCGGTCCGCTGCCAGCTCGCCACCCACGAGCGCAGCCCGGCCACGCTGTCGGTGATCGGATGCGCCGCCAGACCGGGCCGGGGAGGACGCCGGTTGAACACCGCGCGTTTGGCCGCCAGTGCCTCACGTCGGTGCGCGTCCTCGTGCGGGGTGCCGGCGCCCAGGCCGGGGGTGGCCCGGTGCAGGGCCGCCAACAACGCCGCGCGCTCCCGTTCGCGTCCGCGCTCCTCCGCCACGAGGGAGCCGATCATTTCCTGTTCGGTCCGGGCCGAGGCCGGGTCCGTGCGCAACCACCGGTGGGGATACAGGTTCACCCGGGACACCAGGTAGGGACCCTCCACCACGGTGAAGGACGGTGTGCTCAACCCCTGGCCTCCGCGCCCTCGGCCGTCTCCGCCGTCTCGGCGGCCTTCTTCTTCGCCGAACCGAAACCGCGCGGCTCGCGTTCGGACGCCCACCGGAACCAGCGCAGCGCGACCACGGTGCCCAGCAGTGCCCAGGCCAGCAACAGCCACACCGAGGGCCAGTCCCAGGTGGGTCCGGTCTCGGCCAGCGAACTCTGGATCAGGATGGTGAGCGGGCGGCCCGGCAACAGGTCCACGACGGCGCTCACGGTGTCGCCGAGTGGCAGGATGATGAACCCGCCGGCCAGGAACGCGGCCGGGAAGAAGATGCCGTTGACCATGGGCACCGCGGCGTCGGCGTTGGGGGGCAGCAGCGACACGGCCGCGCCCAGGGGGGCCATGCACACGAAGCCGAGCATCAGGGCCAGCAGCAGCTGTGGCACCCGTGCCGGGGCGAGGTCCACACCCATCAGCAGCACGCCGAGGGCGGTGACCACGCCCAGCACGATGACCGTGGTCATCAGCGTGTTCACCAGGTAGGCGCCCATCACCGTCAACGGGGTGACCGGCGTGGTGCGGAACCGCTTGAAAAGCCCGTGGTGGCGGCGGATCGCCAGGCCGATGGCGACGTTGGCGAAGGCCACCGACATGAGGGCGAAGCCCAGGATGCCGCCGTAGCTCAGGTTGCCCTGGGTGATCTCGTGGGTGTCGAGCACCCGGATCTCGTCGGCCTCGGAGCGGAAGGCGAACCCGAAGCCCACGTAGAACATCACCGGCATGGCCACGATGAACGCCAGGGTGATGGGGGAGCGCCAGAACTCCTTGAGCTCTCCGTCCACGTGGAGCAGGAAGCTGCTCGGGCGCCGGGTGCGCGCGGCGCCGCGGGCGCCGGTGTCGGTGGTGCTCATTCGGACTTCTCCGTCTCCAGCATCGCCACGTAGGCGTCGTCCAGACTCGGCGGCACGATCGTCAGGCCGCTGATCCGCGTTCCCTCGTCCCGGGCCCAGGACTGCACGCGTTCCACGACGGAGTCCTGGTCGTCGGTGTGGATGCGGGCACGCCCGTTCACCACGGAGGCGCCCTCGGGCAGCCGTCCGTCCACGCCCTCGGGGAGGGCGAACTCCACCACGGTGAACGCCGACGATCCCCGGACCAGCTCGTCCGGGGTGCCCGAGGCGAGGAACGCGCCGTCACGGATGACGTCCACCCGGTCGGCCAGCTCCTGCACCTCGGTGAGATCGTGCGAGGTCAGCACCACCGTGGTGCCGCTCTCGCGGAGTCCGGCGACCAGGGAGCGGATACGCCGGCGGGACACCGGGTCCAGCCCGGTGGTGGGCTCGTCGAGGAACAGGAGCTCCGGGCGGCCGGTCAGTGCCAGGGCCAGGTCCAGACGGCGTCGCTGGCCGTCCGACAGCGACCGGACCAGCGCGGACCGCTTCTCGGTGAGCTCCACCTGGGCGAGTGCCTCGTCGACGTCCAACGGGTCCGGGTAATAGGAGGCGTGCCTGCGCAGGATGTCCCGGACCGACAGGCCCGGCTCCAGCATGGTCTGCTGGAGGACGACGCTCATGCGGGTGCGCAGCTCGGCGAAGTCGCGGCGGTTGCCGGGGTCGAGGCCGAGCACCTCGACACGGCCCGAGGTGCGTCCCCGGTGGCCCTCCAGGATCTCGATCAGCGTGGTCTTGCCGGCCCCGTTGGGGCCGAGTAACGCGGCGATCTGTCCGGTGGGCACGCGGTAGGAGATGCCGTGGAGCACCTCTCCCTTCCCATAGTCCTTGGTGATGTCCGTGGCGTTGATCGCGTACACGTGCGGCCCTCGTCGTGCTTCTACTGGGGGTGGGGCTGAGGCAGGGAGGGGGGCGGCCCCGTGGTGAGGCCGCCCTGTGGATCGGTCAGCCGCACGAACCCGACGAGCAGCAGCTGCTGGAGCCGCAGCACGACGTGGAGGTGCAGGAGCTGGAGCCGCTGGTGGCACCGGTCTCCGGGACGGCGACCGCCTCGCGGACGCTCATCACCTCCATGTCGTCGAAGTTCAGGTCGGGGAGTTCGATCGTGGGGATTTCCTTGGTCGCCATCGGGCACCTTCTTCTGGAACAAGCAGGGGATGTGGGTGCGAAACGCGCCAGCGCAACGCGGAGAAATTCATACTTTGATCAGGTGATCGAAGAAGAATGTCGTGTCGGAGGTTTGAGGGATGTCGGGTCGGGGATAAGAATGTTCTTATCGCCGATGTCAGCCGCAGGAGCCACCGGAACAGCAGCTGCTGGAGCCGCAGCACGACGTCGAGGTGCAGGAGCTGGAGCCACTGGTGGCACCGGTCTCCGGGACGGCGACCGCCTCGCGGACGCTCATCACCTCCATGTCGTCGAAGTCGAGTTCTGGAAGCTCGATCTCTGGGAACGTCGAATGGGGCATCGGCGCCTCTTCGTTGGTATCTTGCGAACGTTTCCCCCGGGCGGAAAAGAAAATAACACGCGAAGAGGCAGGTCGATAGAGGTTGTATTGATCATTCTTCGGGACGTGTCCCAGGGTTCTCTCATTCGTTACGACGGGAACACCGGGAAACAGAAATGGGCTCTGGTCCCTAAAGGAACCAGAGCCCAGCCGATCAGCAGTCGCCGCGGCCCGCGGTGGTGTCGCACAACCCCCGGCCGTCCGTCCACGTCAGGGCGTCACGCGCGTTGCCGCCGAACGGGCGGTCGACCGTCACGTCCACTCCGTGCCCGGAGTCCTGGGCCAACCACACCCGGACCTCGTCACCACCGGCCCTGAGCACGTAGAACGGGTGCGGAACGGGCGATCGCCCACTGCCGGGGGCCGTCCACCAGTCCGCGCCCTGGGCCGAGGCCACGTCCACGAACAGGCAGTCGTACGAGGCGCCCTCGTAGGAACACGTCCGCGGTTCGGCGCCGCCGTAGCGGTTCACCGACGGGTCCGCGCCGATCCCGTTGTTGAACGCGCGCCAGTACATGGTGTCGCAGTCGCCGTCACGGCAGGCGTTCCAGTCCGCCCACGCGGTCGCCCGCGCGGCCGGTGCCGCGGAACCGCCGTTGAGGGCGTTGCAGTACTTGTTCACGATGTAGGGCACGACGAAGTCGGACACCCACACCGAGTCGATCGCCTCACCGGCGGTGTTGTCGGTGCCCAGCCCCGCGGAGTCCATCTGCCACAGACCCACCCCCGGGTTGAAGAACAGCCCGTCGCGTCCGGCGGGGTCGTAGAGACCGGACTGGTTGTCGTACCTGGACAGGGTCATCGGGGAGGGCGCCAGGGAGGAACCGGCCGAGACCTCGGGCCACACCGGGGCCAGTGCCAGCGCCGTGGCCTCGTCGGTCGAGATGGCGCAGGAGGCGTCGGCCGCCGCGCCCTCCGCGGCGCTGCGGGCCGCCGCCAGGGGTTCGGCCCCGAAGGTGAGCGGGCCGGTGGGGACGCGGGTCGCCTCCAGCTTGTCCTCCAGGGCCTGCCGGTCCGCGGCCGCGCGTTCGACGGGCGTGTCGGCGGGGGTGGGGACGAAATCGGTGTCCTCGGCCAGGGCCGTCTGCGGGGTGAGGGCGAGCAGGGCCAGGGCGGCCACGCCGGTCAGTGCGCGTTGGAGCAGGGGGGAGTTCACGGGTCCACCTCTTGAGCGGGTTCGAGGGGGTGACGGGGTCCTACCGGCCGGGATCACTGGCGGTAGTTTACGTTGCACGGCATCGATTTCGGAGGAAAGTTACAATCCGCGGCGAGGCGTGAACAAGTCCCCCGTCGCGCACCCGGACGAAACTGTCACCTCAGGGTCAGGTCATTGTGTCCCCGCGGTCCTGGAGCCCTCGCTGCGGCCGGCGGCGCTCCCAGAGCCGGGCCACGACGAACCAGACGCACGCCACCGCCACGAGGCCGAGCACGACCCTGGAACCGACGCCGACGTACGCCTCGACCACGTGCCACTGCGCGCCCAGGTGGTAGCCGAGCAGGATGAACAGGGTGTTCCACGCCGCGCTCCCCAGCGTCGTCAACGCGACGAAGACCCACAGGCGCATCCGTTCGATCCCGGCGGGGATGGAGATGAAACTCCGGAAGACCGGGATCATGCGGCCGAGCAGCACGGCCTTGGTGCCGTGCCGCAGGAACCAGGCCTCGGTCCGGTCGATGTCGGACAGCTTCACCAACGGCACGCGGGCCGCCAACGCACGGAAGCGCTCCCGCCCCAGCACGGCGCCCAGCCCGTAGAGAACGAGGGCACCGACGAGGGAACCGACGGTCGCCCAGACGATCACCGTGACCAGGCCCAGGTCGCCCCGGGCGGCGGCGAAACCGGCCAGTGGCAGGATCGCCTCGCTGGGGATCGGCGGGAAGATGTTCTCCAGGGCGATGGCCAGCCCCACCCCGGGGCCGCCGAGGGTCTCCATCAGACCGACCACCCAGCCCACGAGACCGCCCGCCGCGGTCGGATCGCTGCTGCTCACTGGTCACGCCCCCGTTCGCGCCGCCCCTCCTTCGAGGGTAGAGGGACACGAGATTACGGAGCGTGTCGCAGGTTCCGCATAAGGCCGGCGGGGCACGGGCCGAACGCTCGTATCCTCTGAGGTGCACCGATCACGAACCTGGAGCCACACGATGCTGGAGATGCTGCCCGGACTCACCCGGATCTACGAGGGGTGGGCGCAGCACTACCCGGACGCGCAGCCGCTGACCGTCCAGTTCCCGGCCGGCGACTCCGGTGAGGGGATCGACGGCGTGCTCGCCTACCCGCTGGACGGCCACTGGTTGCTCGTCACCTTCGGCCTGACCGAACTCGGGGAGAAGACGAGCGAGGAGAAGCGGGTCTCCGGAGCGGGGTTCGAGTTCACCTGCCGTATCCCGCGCGAGCCGGACGACGAGGCCGTACCCGCCTGGATCCTGCGCGTCCTGCACGCCCTGGCCGGTCAGTACGTCGCCGGCGCGCAGCTGGACGTGGGGCACTGGATCCGCACCAACGCCCCGCTCGGTGGGGAGGCGTCCAACGGTGACATGACCTCGCTGGCCCTGGTCCCCGACGCCGACATCCGCATCCTGGACACCGACAACGGCCTGGTGCTGTTCTTCCAGGTCGTGGGGTTGAAGACGGAGGAGGCCGCCTACGCGCAGGAGGCCGACACCGTCGCGCCCGTCATAGCGCTGCTCCGCGACCGCGACCCGAGGATGCTCACCGACCCCGCGCGCGAGACCATCCGCTTCTGAGCGCACTCCACCGGCGGGTTTCGCCGGGAGGTGACCGGGAGGTCGTCGCGCGTACCCCGGCCCGTCATCCGGGTCGGTGAAGCTGGCGACCTCCCCGTCTCCCCGTGTGAAGGTCGCCCGTGCGTGCTCCCGTGTCCACCGACGGCCACCGGTCGGAGATCGACGGGCTGCGGGCGGTCGCCGTCCTCCTGGTGGCCGTCTACCACGTGTGGTTCGGTCGGGTCTCCGGTGGCGTGGACGTCTTCCTCCTGCTCACGGGCTTCCTCATCACCGGGTCGCTGGTCCGGGCGGCCGACCGCGACCGCATCCGCTACGGGGCCTTCCTCGCCCGCCTGGCCGCACGCTTGGTGCCCACCGCCGCCCTGGTGATCGCGGTGACGCTGGTCGGTGCCCGCCTGCTGCTGCCGGAGACCCGATGGCGGGACACGGTCGCCGAGGCCTGGGCCGCGGCCCTCTACCACCTCAACCTGTACCTCGCCGGCAACGCCGTCGACTACCTGGCCCGCGACGACGCCCCCGGGCCGTTCCAGCACTTCTGGTCGCTGTCCATCCAGGGCCAGTTCTACCTGCTCTGGCCGGTGGTCATCGGCCTCGCCTGCTGGTGGGCCGGCCGTCGCGGTGTGGCGCCGCGTCGGGTCCTGGTCGCCGTGCTGGGCGCGGTGTTCACGGTCTCCCTGGCCTACTCGGTGTACGTCACGCGCGTGGACCAGGCGTGGGCCTACTTCGACACCGGCGCCCGACTGTGGGAGTTCGCGCTCGGCGGTCTGCTCGCGCTGGTCCTGCCGTCGCTGCACCCGCCGAGGATCCTGCGCCTGGTCCTGGGGTGGGCGGGGCTGATCGCCCTGGTGCTGTGCGGCGTGCTGCTCCAGGTGTCCACGGTCTTTCCCGGCTACGCGGCGCTGTGGCCCACGCTGGCGGCGGTCGCGGTCGTCGTCGCCGGGACGACGGGGTCGCGCTGGGGCGCGGACCGCCTGCTCACCCCGCGCCCCGTGCGCTACCTGGGGTCGATCTCCTACGCCCTGTACCTGTGGCACTGGCCCGTCCTGGTCTTCTACCTGGAGATCACCGGCCGCACCCTGGCGAGCCCCCTGGGCGGCGCGGCGGTCCTGGCGGTGTCGGTGGTGTCGGCCGCGGCCACGACCCCCCTCGCCGACCGTCTCGCCCGGCTCGGACGCGTCTCCCCGGTCCGCGGACCGGCGCTCGCCCTGGCCTGCCTGATGCCGCTGATGCTGGTGACGGGCGTGTGGTCGGCGCGTCTGGACGCCGAACAGCGACGCCTGGAGGAGCGGCTCGCCGACCCGCAGCGCTATCCGGGCGCCGCCGCGCTGGATGGTCCGCGCGTCGACTACCCCGACCCCGTGTACCCGGACCCCGCCTCGGCCGACCTGGACGTCCCCGTCACCTACGACGAGGGCTGCAACCAGACGATCGCCGGCACCGAGGTGATCACCTGCGTGTACGGGGACGAGGAGGCCGAGCGCACCGTCGCCCTGGTGGGCGGCTCCCACGCCGCGCATTGGTTCCCCGCCCTTCGGGGCATCGCGCAGGACCACGACTGGCGGCTGGTCAACATCGTCAAGGGCGCCTGTCTGTTCACCGACGCCCCACAGCTCTACCGGGGCGAGCCCTACGACGCGTGCGCCGAATGGAACCGCGGGGTGATGGCCGAACTCGCCGACCTGCGCCCGGACGCGGTGTTCACCACGGGGACCACGACCAGCCTCGACACCTCCGCGGGCTTCGGTGAGGAGGTGCTGGTGGAGGGCTACGTCGACCGCTGGCGTGAGCTGGCGGACCTCGGCATCGAGGTCGTCGCCGTCCGGGACACCCCGCGCCTGGGGTTCGACGCTCCCGAGTGCCTGGCCGAGCGTTCCCCCGAGGAGTGCACCGCGCCCCTCAGCGGGTCGATGGCCGCGGAGTCCCCGCTCGACGGTGCGGAGCTGCCGGACAACGTGGTCACCCTCGACCTCACCGACCGGATCTGCGCCCCCGACCTGTGCCGTCCGGTCGTCGGCAACGTCCTGGTCTTCTGGGACTCCGGGCACATCGGCGCCACCTACATGCGCACCCTCGCCCCGCACCTGGAGCGCCGACTCCTCACCGCCACCGACTGGTGATAGGCCCCCGCGCACCGATGACCACCGCTCGCGCGACCCTCGAACACGGGAGGGCCGCCGCCGGGATGCCCCGGCGACGGCCCCTCGTGCGAGCGCGCGCTAACGCTCGTGGTTGTTCAGCGCGGTACTGATCTCACCGACCCGGTCGGCGAGCAGACCCATCGCACCGAGGGCGCGGGTCATGGGGTCGTCGTCGGCCCCGCCCAGGGCACGGCCCCGACGGAAACCCTCCTTGACCTCGACCCACCGCTGTTCCTGCTCGGGGGTCATCACCCCGCGCAGCTCCGCCAGCTTGAGCAGGTTGGCCTCCGCACCGGAGGTGAGGGTCTGCGCCTCGCCCAGGTAGTGGTCGTCGATGGCGGCCTCCACCTCGGCGTCGTTCATGACCGGCACGATCTTCTCCGACAGCCGGTTCATGTTCCGATAGGACCCCTGCAACTGGAACGGCGGTTCGGTGCGCGCGTCCTCGGACTGCGCGGCCGAGGCGATGTAGGCCTGGTTGTTGGCCAACACCACCTCCTGCACGCGCAGCATCTTGCGCAGGACCGACACGATCCGGTCGACCTCCGCCGCCGAGTAGGGGTGCGTGAGCCGATCGGTGCCGACCGAGTCGTCCCCCTGGGCCATCCGCACGAACGTGTACACGTCCTCCCGGTCCCGGGTGGACAACGGCGCCAGGGTCGGGTTGGAGGTCAGCGCGTTCTCGATGTAGCTGAGCGCGAACAGCTCCTCCTTGCCGGACAGCACGTCGCCCAGGTTGTACACGTCGGCACGGTTGGCGAGCATGTCCGGGATCCGGAACCGCTTGCCCTGCTCGGTGTACGGGTTACCGGCCATACAGACCGCGAACCGCTTGCCGCGCAGGTCGTAGGTGCGGGTGCGCCCCTCCCACACGCCCTCCATCCGGCGCTGGCCGTCACAGAGCGAGATGAACTTCTGCAACAGCTCCGGGTTGGTGTGCTGGATGTCGTCCAGGTACAGCATCGTGTTGGCGCCCATCTCCAACGCGAAGGAGATCTTCTCGATCTCCTGGCGGGAGGTGGCGTCCGGTGCTTCGGCCGGGTCCAGCGAGGTGACGGCGTGCCCGAGGGCCGGCCCGTTCACCTTGACGAACACCAGGCCCAGACGGCTGGCCACGTACTCCATGAGGGTGGTCTTGCCGTACCCGGGCGGGGAGATGAGCAGCAACAGCCCGCTCTGGTCGGTGCGCTTGTCGTCGCCGGCCGCCCCCAGCTGCTTGGCGAGGTTGTCGCCGATGAGCGGCAGGTACGACTCGTCCAGCAGTCGGTTGCGGACGAACCCGCTCATCACCTTCGGCCGGTACTCCTCCAGACGCAGCCGCTCCCGTTCGGTGGCGACCAGCGCGTTGCGGCGCCGCTGGAAGTCCCGGTAGGCGGGCACCTCCACGGACCGGAACCGGCGGGTGCGCGGCAGGATCTCGTCCAGTCGGACCGTGAGCGCGCGCTCCTGGATCCGCGGGTGCGAACCCAGGAGTCCCGACACCCGTTCCTCGACCGCGGCGGACGACTCGTACCGGTCCACCGAGGCCAGCGCGAGGGTCGCCGCCTCGGGCAGGTCACCGGGGGCGACCGGCTCCTCCAACGTGCCGGCGTACGCCTCCAACCACGCCGTCACCAGCTGGTGCCGGGCGGCCAGGTCCGAGCCGAGCCCGCGCAGGTCCTCCTCGAAGGCCTTGCGGGTGGTCTCCCGGGTGCTGCCGAGCGCACGGTGGAACCGGTCCAACAGGGTGCGCGCGCCCGCGCCGGAGACGAACCCCCGGTGCCCCGGCCCCTCCAACGCCAGTTCCTCGAACAGGTAGTCGCCCACCAGGTCGAGGTCGGCGTCCTGGTGCAGTCCGGTGTCGGTGAGGAAGGTGTCCACGGCCTCCGCGAACTCCGTGCGCAGGGCGTCGATCGCCGCCGACCGGCGGGCACCGAACACGGTCCTGGCCCGAGCGAGCGAGACGGCACGGGTCCGCCAGGAACCGGCGCGTTCCTCACCGGCTCCGTGCGCCCAGAACAGCTGGGCGATCGCGCGGGTGCGTCCCGGATAGCGCAGCAGCTCCGCCCCGGTGTGCAGTCGCAGCAGCGCCGACAGAATCCGCGCGGCGTCCTGGTCGTGCACGCCCCGCTCGTATCCCTCGTCGTAGCGCGCCTCGGCGACCCCGCGGACCAGGGACGGCAACGAGTCGCCGCCCTCGGGGTGCCGCTCCGCCTCGTGCAGGGCGTCCAGGGTCAGACCGTCCGTGCCCTCCTCGGCCGCGGACAGGATGGACGTGGCCAGGTACTCGGCCCGGTACACGTCGGGGCTCTCCGAGACCAGCAGCCGGTCCCACAGGTGCCGGGTCTCCTGGAAGGCCTCGTCGGTGACGGGTGTCCTGAAGTCGGTGCCGGTGATGGCCACCGACATCCGCCCGTCGTGCGGGGTGAGGGTGAGGTCGATGGGTTGGGTGTTGACCGCGAAGCGGTGCCGGCCCAACCGGATCGTCTCGCCCCCGGCACCGCCCTCGAACAGGTCGCTGCGGTCCTGGAGGGCCCGCCCCGCCTCCTGCCGGGCGGCCAGGATCCGGCCCTCCAGCTCCTCGGCGCGGACGCTGTCCCCGAGTTCGCGCATCTCCTCGACGGTGCGGCGCAGGCGCGTCACCATCGCGTCGGAGGCGAAGTAGGTGTTGATGTCCTCCAGCGTGGTCAGGGCGGCGACCCGCCGGTGTACCCCGTCCAGGACGCGCTGGGCCGAGGAGGCCAACCGGTCGGCCCGCCGGGACCGCTCGTCGACCAGTGCCTGTTTGCGGGTGGAGAACGCCTCGTAGACGTCCTCGCGCTTGTCGGCGAGCTCCTGGAGGAAGTCGTCGAACTCCGCGAAGCGCGACTCCAGGTTCTCCAGCTGGAGCATGATCCGGCCGAGCTGTTCGTCGCAGCGGTCCGGTGTGTCCGCGGCGGCGATCGCTCCGGTGATCGCCTGCCCCAGCAGCGCGAACTCGGCCGCGAACTCCGCCCGCCCCTCCAGGGCGAGCAGTTCCTTGCGCCGGGACTCCAGTGTGGCGCGGGCCCGGTTGACCCCGCCCATCACCTCGCTGATCCGCTCCAGGATGCGCGTGCGCACCTGGGCGTCACCGATGTCCAGGGAACCGATGACCTCGGTGACCACCTGCAGGCCCTCGGTCTGTTCGGCGATGCGTTCGCCGACCGCGGTGGCCGCGCTCACAGCCTCCAGGGCCTCGGCTTCCTCGACCAGACGCACCACCTCGGAGTGGTAGCCGTCGAAGGCGTCCTCCTGCTCCAGGAAGGACACGGTGCGCCGACCGGTCGACGTGATCTCCTCGTCGAGGCTCTCCTCGATGGCGTCGATCCGGTCGGTGTCCACGTAGCGCATCTCGCGCAGGGTGGCGGCGTGGCCCTGCGCACGACGCAGTTCGGTCAGCCGGGTCACCCACCCCTCCGCCGATCGCGGGGTCTCGCCCCGGGATCGGCGGATGAGCGAGGTGACCGAGACCTCGGCCTCCTTGAGCGTCTCCGTGGCCTGACGGGTCAGGGACTGGACGGTCTCGAACTCCTCCAGCACCCGCTCCGCGGTGGAGCGCACCTCCGTCAGCGGGGCGGCGAGATCGCCCAGGTCCTCGTCGCCCAGCCAGTGGAACCGGTCCACGACCCGGCGACAGGACGCGATGAGCGCCTCGAACACCTCGGTGGAGGGCCGCATGTCCTCGGCGATCCGCGCCACCGACAGGCATTCGGAGACACCCTGCACCAGTTCGGCGTTGCCGATCCGCTCCAGCGGTCCGGTGCCCACCGGCTGGGCCGCGGCGTACACGTCGGACACGAACGGGGTCCGCCACACCTGCATGGGGTGCACACGGGTGGGCTCGCCGGAGGAGTCGCGGAACACCGTCATGGTGCCGTCGTCGAACAGCGAGTACCCGTGGCAGGAGATCGGGTTGGCGACCTCCTTGCGGATGGTGTTGTAGGGCAGCAGCAGGCTGCGCCCGTCCGCCTGCGAGTGGAAGACGTACAGCACGTCCTCACCGTTGGGCGAGCGCACCATCCGCTCGAACTCCAGGTCGGTGACGTCGGTGTCGAAGGTCCGCGCCACCCCGGTCGACAGGTAGTACCCGCCGGGGAAGATGAGCCCCTGGTCGTCGGGCAGCCGCCGGCAGGACCGGCCGATGCCGTCGAGGCGCTCGACCTCCTTGGTGCGGGTGTTGAAGACGAGGTGGCGCCACGTGGACTCGTTGTACGGCAGGACCTTGAGCAGGATGAGCGGACCGACCTCGGCGTGGAACACCGAGGCGTCGGCCAGGCTCTGCAGCGGCTCGTCGACGGGCTCGCTGTAGATGCCCTCGCCGACCTCCGTGTTGTTCTCGACCTTGATGGTGAGGTCGCCGCCCACCGTCTCGACGAACAGGACGTCGCGGATCGAGATGTGCGGGTGCCGCCCCTGCACGTGGTCCTCGCGCGAGGCCTCCTCCCACACGAAGTCGTGCGCGTCGGGGAACACGTGGTCGCGTTCACCACGGTCGTCGAGGTAGGCGATCTCGCCGTTGGGCGAGACCGACCACCGGAGGACGCGGACGTCCTCCGTGCCGGGTCCGGTCTGGAAGACGGCCAGCAGCCGTTCCTCCACCTTGCGCAACCGGAGCAGGCGGGCGTCACGGTAGTAGCGGTACAGCTGCTCGAAGTCCTGCCGGAAACGCCCCTCCGCGAGCAACCCGGGGATGGCGTCCTCGGAGTCGTCGGTGAACTCGAAGGAGTCCCCGCCGTGCTCGTACCGGTGCAGAGAGAACACGTCGGAGACGTGGGTGGTGCTCTGCATCCCGATGTAGACGTTGTAGCCGAACAGGATGGTGTCGCCGTCGGCGTCGTCACCGACGGAACGGCCGACGCTGACGATGTCGCGCGGCACGCAGTTGTGCTCGGTGCGGATGCGTTCGGTACCGAGCAGGGACAGCTCGGTTCCGCCGAACACCTCCAGCCGACGGTTGTTGAGCTCCTCGGTCCGTCGGGCCAGTTCGCCGGTCTGTTCGCGGAGCCGGGCGCGGAGCACCTCGTAGGTGCCCGCGTCCAGCGATCGCGCGTCCTCGGCTTCGGGCCCGGGGCCTTCGGTCTCCTGGGACTGGGCCTCGGTCACGGAGGACTACCTCACTGCTTCGTGGGGGCGAGGGTGTGGACGGGCAGCTGGTCCAGGCCGAGGGAACGGGCCGTGGTGAGCAGCCGGTCCAGCTTGCCACCGTCCGGGCCGCCCGCGCTGATCAGCTTGAGCAACAGAGCGGAGACGGTGAGGTTCTTGACGTCCTCACTGTCCACCTGGGACAGGACGTTCTTGATGTCCTGGGCGAAGTTGCCCTCGCCGTTGAGCCAGCCGTTGCCGAGCGCCTGCACGGTCTCGGAACCGTTGACGAAACCGTCCACGGCCTTGCCCATGCCGATGGAGTTGACCATGCGGTCGAAGAAGGCGCCGTCGCCGCCGACGATGTTGATGTCGGCGCTCTCCAGACCGGCGGCCATGGCCGTGGCCTGGGCCTCGGCGATCTGTCGGTTCACGTCGATGCCGGCGAGACGGATCTCCTTCTCGGCCTCCAGACGCAGGCGGTACTCCTCGTGCTCGCGGCTGACCTGGTCCAGGGCGGCCATCGCCTCGGCCTTGTCGGTCAGACCCGCGGCCTCGGCGCGCAGCTTCTTCTCCACCGCGTCGGCCTCGACCTCGGCCTTCTCCCGGGCCACGACGGCCTCGGCGCGACCGAGCTTCTCGACGGCCTCGGCGTCCTGCTGGCGGATCTGGACCTCGGCCAGACCGGCGGCGGCCGCCTCGGCCTGGATGCCCTCGGCCAGACGGATCTTGGCGCGGGTGTCGAGCTCGGCGGCCTGCTGACGGGCCTCGGCGAGGGTGAGCTCCTCCTGCGCCTTGTGCTTGGCCGCGGCCTCGGCGGCCTCGGCGGCCTTGATGTCCTTGACCAGGTTCTCCTGGGCCTCGGCCTCGGCGTGGATGATGATGGCCTGGCGCTGGCGCTCGGCCTCCTCGACGGCGCGCAGCTTCTTGATCGCCTCTTCCTGCTCGGCGACGGTGCGGTCGACGGCCACGCGCTCACGGACGACGTCGGCGACCTCGCGCTTCTCGGCCTCGACCTCCTTGTCCTTGGCGATGCGGCTCAGTTCGGTCTCGCGCTCGCGGCCGATGACCTCCAGGAGGCGGTCCTTCTCGATCCGCTCGGACTCGATGGCGATGACGCGCTCGCGGTTCTTCTCGGCGACCGCGATCTCACGCTTTTGGTTCTCGGACTGCACGCCGAGCTGCTCGTTGGTGCGCAGGTTGGCGGTCTCGGACTTGAGCCGCTCCTCGGCCTGGACCCGGGCGGTCTCGGCCTCCTCCTTGGCGCGGATGATCTCGATCTCGCGCTTGGCCTTGGCGGACGCCTCCTCGCGACGCTTCTCCAGCTCGGCGAGGGTCTCGGCGGTCTCCGTGTCCTGGCGGTCGATCTCCTTCTTGCGGTCGTTCTCGAACTCGTTGGTGCGCTTGTGCTCCTTGGCGGTGCGCTCCGTGATCTTCGAGATGCCCTGCGCGTCGAGGATGTTGTTGGCGTCGTGCTGGCTGAGCGGGGTCTGCTCCAGCTCGTCGATCGCCACATCCTCCAGGATGTAGCCGTTGAGGTCGGTGCCGATCAGCGAGACGATCGCCTGGCGGAACTCCTCGCGGTGGGTGAACAGCTCCTCGAAGTCGAACTGCTTACCGACGGTCTTGAGCGCCTCGGAGAACTTGGAGTTGAAGAGCTCCTGCAGGGTGTCCTGGTCGCTGGCGCGCTCGGTACCGATCGCCTTGGCGACCTTCTTGACGTCCTCGGCGGTCTCGTTGACCCGGACGTAGAAGAACACCTTGATGTCGGCGCGGATATTGTCCTTGCAGGTCAGGCCTTCGCGGCCGCCCCGCTCCAGGGTCAGGCTCTTGAGCGAGATGTCCATGATCTCGGCCTTGTGCAGGACCGGGAGGACGATCGAGCCGGTGAAGGTGACGTGGACGTCGCGGACCTTGGAGATGATCAGGGCCTTGCCCTGCTCGACCTTGCGGAACAGCCGCGTGACCATCACCAGGAGGGCGATGAGGACGACGAGACCGACGGCAAGGGCTACGCCGAAGGTCAGGAAGGCCGCGTCAGCCGCCTCCTGGCCGGTGGAGGATGCACTCAGCAACACGTGTGTGTCTCTTTCTGGGTGGTGAACGGGGTCCGCTCGGCACCCGAAAGGGTTCACAGGCGGAGGGGCGCCAGCCTGAGGGTGAGGAGCGTTCGTCAGGGGTTGTGACGCTTCCGGAGGGCGAACGGTTCCGCGTGACCTGGGAGAAGCACGGTCGGAGGTGATCGTGGCCGGATCATGTGCTCCCACGCGCCGGGGCGGCCGGGTGATGCGCGCTCGGGTCCCACCCCTCACCGCGCCGCCGGTCGGCGTAACGCGGGGACAGGAAGCGGCGCTGGCCGAGGATCAGGCCGTCGTCGGCCAGGGTGAAGATGTCCACGAAGTCCACGTCCTCGGGGCCCCGGCCGGGTCCGTAGGGCAGGACGACGAAGCGGCCGACCGCAGCGATGTCACCGGCCTGACCGAACACGCGGTAGAGGTCGTGGAAACCGCGGGGACGGAGCGGGTCCCCGCAGAGCCTTTCGGCTTCGTCGCGTCCGTGCGCGAGAGGAAGGTCAGGTCGCTTTATCTGCACCTTATCCGCGAGAAGCGAAGCGTATCCGTCAATATCTCCGCTATCTAAATAGTGATACGAAAGCCGAACGTGTTCTACTCCGAGTGAGGTTATCGTGGCGTTTGGTGATGGTTGGTCGTGGTCGTTTTCGACTGTTGCCACACTCAGTGCTCCCGTTCTCCGGCCCTTTGGTGGTCACGGATCGTCACGCTCCGCGCTCGTCGTCGCCGAACGTGTTCTGGCTCTGAGTACCAGAATGCCCGCCCGCCCTATTCGTTCGCTATCGCATGGCTACCATCCGTTCCCTTGTTGTTGTCGGGCCCATATTGACGGGTCGCTTTTCGAGTGGCTAAGTTGGCCGGCAAGGATCAGAGAATAACCCTGGTCGGCGCACCCCGACCCTGCCGTCAAAGGGGCCCCGTCATCGGCTTTGAAACACTTGTCGAGGGAAGGGCGGAGCCCCCCTTTAGAATTCTCGGTCCGCTTCAGGTCGAGGGTGCCGGAGGCCAGGTGCGCATCCCTCCGGGGCGGCAGCAGGTCGTTCTCGCCGCCCTGGTGCTGGAGGCCGGGCACGTCGTGTCCACGGACTACCTCGTGGACGCGATCTGGGACGAGGACCCGCCGGGGACCGCCCGCACACAGGTGCAGATCTGTGTCTCCCGGTTGAGGAAGAGCCTCGCCTCGACCGTGGCCACCCTGGAGACCAGGCCCCCCGGCTACCGGTTCCAGGCCGAGCCCGACGCGATCGACGTGCGCCGCTTCCAACGGCTCGCGGCCGAGGCCGAGGTCGTCGGCAGGGAGGGCAGGGCCGCCGAAGCGGCGGCCCTCCTGCGCAGGGCGTCCGGTCTCTGGAGCGGCCCCACGCTCAGCGGTATCTCCAGCCGCAGTCTCGGAACCAAGGCCGCGCGCCTGGACGAGGCCCGCACCAACCTCATCGAGACCTACATCGAACTCGAACTGGGGCTCGGCCGCCACAGCGGTCTCATCGGCGAGATCAACGCGCTCGTGCAGGACTTCCCGCTGCGCGAACGCCTCAGGAAGCAGCTGATGCTCGCCCTCTACCGCTCCGGCCGGCAGGCCGAGGCGCTGGAGGCCTACCGCAGGGGCCGGGACCTCTTCATGGGGGAACTCGGGCTGGAGATGGGCGAGGAGCTGCGCGGCCTGGAAGCGAGCATCCTCTCGGGGGACCCGGCCCTGCTCCTGGGCCCGGAGCGGAGCGACCCGCGCTCCGCGGCGGCGCCCGCCACGCCCGCCACGCCCGCCGGTGACGACCAGGGGACCGCGCTCGCGATCCTGTCGCAGGAGCCCGAAGCGTACTCCGACGTCGGTGAGGCCCGCCCCCGGCAACTGCCCGCCGACACAGCGGACTTCGTCGGCCGCGCCGAGTCCGCCAGGACGGTGGAGGTCGCCCTCACGCTCCCCGAACGCGGCCACGCGGTCGGTGTCGCCGTCGTCATCGGTCGGCCGGGGGTCGGCAAGAGCGCGATGGCCGTGCACGTCGCCCACCGCCTCCAGGACGAGCGCTTCCCGGACGGGCAGCTCTACTGCGACCTGCGCGGCAGCCGTGAGAGCCCCACCGAGACCGCCGAGGTACTCGCCCGCTTCCTCCGCGCGCTGGGCATCCCCGGCCAGTCCATCCCCGAGGGCCGCGAGGAGCGCGCCGACATGTACCGGAGCCTGCTGTCCGAGCGCCGGGTCCTGGTCGTGCTCGACGACGCCGGATCGGAGCGCCAGGTGGCGGACCTGCTCCCGGGCAGTCCGGGATGCGGCGTGATCGTCACCAGCCGGGCCCGGCTCACCGGAGTCCCCGGGGCGGTCCTCGTCGAACTCGACGTGCTGGACAGGGACCAGTCGTTCGACCTCCTCCGCCGGATCGTCGGCTCCGGGCGGGTGGACGCCGAACCCGCCGCGGCCGACTCACTGGTGCGCTCGGTCGGACGGCTGCCGCTGGCCCTGCGCATCGTCGCCGCCCGCCTGGCGGCGCGCCCGCACTGGTCCCTGGCCTCCATGGTCAACCGGCTCTCCGACGAACGCCACCGCCTGGACGAGCTCACCCACGGCGAACTCGGGGTCCGCGCCAGCCTCAGCCTGACCTACGACGGCATGGACGACGTCACCCGCCGCAGCCTCCGGCTGTTCGCCCTCGCCGACGGTCCGAACCAGCCGGGCTGGATCGCGGGCGCGCTCCTGGACGACCGCCGCCGGTACCCGTCGGACCTGCTCGAACCGCTCGTGGACGCGCAGATGCTGGACGTCACCGGGATCGACCCCGGAGGCGACCCCAGGTACCGCTTCCACGACATCATCCGCCTGTTCGCCCGGGAGCGCCTCCTCGACCAGGAACCCGGGCCCGACCGGCAGGCCGCCCTCAGGCGACTCGTCGGGGGGTGGCTCGGCCTGGTGGACGAGGCCAACCGCCGTATCCACGGCGGCGACTACCTGCTCCTGCACGGTGAGGGCACGCGCTGGCACCCGCCTCGCGCGCTCACCGAGATCGCCCTCGCGGACCCGATGGAGTGGCTGGAGCGGGAGCAGGACAACCTGTACGCGGCCGTGGACACCGCGGCCCGGGCGGGGCTCGACGAACTCTGCTGGGATCTCGCGGTGTCCCTGCTCACGCTGTTCGGCCGACGCTGCCACCCGGACGAGTGGGCCCTCACCAACCAGCGGGCGATGGAGGCGGTACGCGCGGCGGGCAACCTGCGCGGGATGGCCGCGATCACGTTCTCCAACGGCTGCCTCTACCTGGACCAGAGGAAGAACGACGAGGCGCGCGCGGCGATGACGGCCGCCCTGGACGGCTTCACCGGTCTCGGGGACCCGCTCGGCCGCGCCAAGTGCCTGCGCGAACTCGCCCACCTGGCCAACGTGGACGGCGACCGAGGGCGCGCGCTGGACTTCGGGGAGCGGGCCTACGAGGTCTTCGAGTCGATCGGTGACGTGGCGGGCATGGGCCGCACGCTGCTGCTCACCGGGCACGTCCGGCTGGTCATGGGCGAGGAGGAACGGGGGATGGTCGAGCTCCTGCGCGCTCGTCAGCACGCGGAGACGACGGGTGACCCGCGCAGTCGCGCGCAGGTGCTGCGCAGGATCGGTCAGTACTCGTTACTGAAGGGGGACCACCGGGAGGCGCTGGGCATCCTCACCGAGTCCTTCGAGTTGGTGCGCGAGCTGCGCGATCCGATCGGGGAGGGCTATCTCCTGCACGACCTGGGGCGGGTCTGCGGGTCGCTGGGGCGGACGGGGGAGGCCCGGCGGTTCCTCGGCCGTTCGCTGGCCGTACGCGAACAGATCCGGGACGGCGCGGGCGCCGCCGAGGTCGGGTTGGACCTGGCGCGGCTGCTTCAGGGCCTGGGCGAGAGCGGGCAGGCCGTCGAACTCGCGGAGAGGGTGGCCGGGGTGTTCGCGGAGAGGGGGATGGAGTCCCAGCGCGCCGAGGCGGCGCGGATCGCGGGAGCACACGGTTCCTGACACGGGCGGCCCGGCGGGCGCCCCGGCGGTCTACGGCTCCCAGGGGTCGTTGTTCGGGCTCTCCTGGGAGACGGGCGCTCCGGGGCTCAGGGACGTGCCGGCGTGGGCGGCGGTCCCGGTGAGGACGATCGGGCCGAGAGCGGCGGTGGCGACGATGGCCGCGGCGGCGAGGATTCTGCGGAGCTTCAAGTGAGTGCCTTTCGTGTTCGTTTCTTCGATGAACACGAATCTAGAAACAGGGGGCATCACCGAATCGCTGGTTTGGCTATCACGCCGCTATCCCCCCTTTCCCCCAGGCGGGATACCCCCGTTCCGCCTCGCCCCTGATCGTTTCCGCACAGGTCACAGCGGCCCCACCGGTCCCGTCGGATCGATGGTCCGGCCCGGTCCGCCCTCTCCGGACCGGCGGTTTTGCCGGACGATGCGCCGGAGATAGCGGCTTTTTCCAGAATGGGTCCTGTTCGGAACCGACCCAGAGGAAAGAGGGCGCAGAGGATGGCATCCCCCACGGAGAACCAGCGCTTCGGAGATCTGCTCCGCCGGTACCGCTCGCGGTCCGGGCTCACGCAGCAGGAGCTGGCCGACTTCTCCACCATCAGTGTCCGGGCTATCCGCGACCTCGAACACGGGAGGGCCCTGCACCCGCGCAGGGACACCGTCCGCCTGCTGGGAGAGGCCCTGCGCCTCGGTGACCGTGACCGCGCCGACCTGCTGGCCGCCGCGGGGCGGCGG
>NZ_QOCZ01000084.1 GCF_018207095.1 Nocardiopsis sp. MG754419
TCGCTCTGCCGGGGGCGGTGGACCGGTTGCGGGCGCTGTCCGGGGGCGACCCCGGTGGAACGGCCGACCCGGTGGTGTTGGCGGCCACCGACCCGGCCCATCCCTACGGGGCCGAACTCGCCTGGCCCACGGGGGTGGAGGGGGCGCACCGTCCGGGGCGCACCGCGGGGTCCCTGCTGGTCCTGGACGGTGGCCGGCCCACGCTGTACCTGTCGCCGGGACGGTCGGCGTTGACCTTCGGTGCGTCCCCGGCGCTGTTGGAGCGGGCGGCCCGCGCGGTGGCCGCGTGGGTGCACGAGGGGCGGATCGACTCTCTGATGGTGGAGCGGGCCGACGGGCTGGAGGTGTTCGGCACATCGCTGGACACCGCGTTGGCGGCGGCGGGCTTCCACGTCACCCCCAAGGGGTTGCGTCTGCGCCGCTGAAAACGCCTTGGCCGCCGATCCGCGCGGCGCTAGCCTGTGCTCGCTCGGCCCCCGGCGGCGCTTCCGTCGGTGTGCGGGGCCCTGCGGCCCGGCGGCGACCTTCGGGACCCGGCGTGGAAGAACTCCGACCTCGCCCTGGCCCGCGGACCCACCCCGGGTGCGCCGTAAGCACGGTCGGCCGCCACCCGGGCGAGGGAGCGCCCCCGTGGTCCGACGCGTGGGCTCCGGCGGGCCTGGGCGTGCGGGGCCCGGCCCGGCGGTGGGTCGGCGGAACACGGACGTGGGCGGGACGAACAGTGTGGCGGGAGAGCGATGGACCGGGTGATACGGGAGATGGCGACGGCGGACACGGCCGCGGTGGTGGCGGTGTCCCTGGCCGCGGACACGATGTTCGCGCGGGCGGGGGTCGCACTCCCGGCGGACGACCCGAGGGAGATGCTCGACCACGTCGAGCGGGTGCTGGTGGCCGAGTCCCACGGCCACGTCGTGGGGCTGGCCGCGACCGTCACCCTGGACGGCGCCGTGCATCTGGAACAACTCGCGGTGGACCCCGCGCACGGGCGGCGCGGGGTGGGCGGTGCGCTGTTGGAGCGGGTGTGCGTCGAGGGAGCCGCGCGCGGACACGACCGGGCCACCCTCACCACCTTCCGCGACCTGTCGTGGAACGGGCCCTGGTACCGGCGTCGGGGCTTCGTCGTGCTCCCCCGTGAGGCCTGGGGTCCGGAACTGGTCCGCCAGTGGGAGGTCGAGGAGGAGGCGGGCATCATGGTCCGTCCGCGTGTGGCGATGGTGCGGCGTCTGTGAGCCGTGACCCGCCCGTGGAACACTCGTCGGCTCCCGGTTTGAGATGATGTGCTCATGGTCCCCTCTGAACCCCCGGAACAGGCTCCGCCCACGGAGGACCTCTCCCGGCCCTCCCGGCGCACGTCCGTCGGCCGCTACGAGATCCGCGGTGAGCTCGGCAGTGGCGCCATGGGCACGGTCTGGCGCGCGCACGACACGCGGCTGGACCGTGAGGTCGCCGTCAAGGAGGTCCACCTCCCCTTCGACATGCCGCCCCGCGAACGTGAGCGCGCCCGGACGCGGATGATCCGTGAGGCGCAGGCCGCGGCGCGGGTGTCCCATCCTTCGGTGGTGACCGTGCACGACGTGCTGGAGGTGGACGGAGTCCCGTTCATCGTCATGGAACTGTTGGAGGGCGAGTCGCTGCGCGACCGCCTGCTGCGGACCGGCCCGCTGTCGGAGGCGGAGGTCGAACGGATCTCGCGCCCGTTGTTGGACGCGCTGTGGGCGGCGCACAAGGCGGGGGTGGTCCACCGCGACGTCAAGCCCGCCAACATCGTGCTGACCGCGGGGGCGCGGCCGGTGCTGACCGACTTCGGTATCGCCAACCTGCCCGACCACGGGGGGACGGCGCTCACGGGGACCGGGGCGATCCTGGGCACGGCCGCCTACGCCGCGCCCGAGCGGCTGGAACACGACGACAACGGCGCGGTCTCGGACCTGTGGAGCCTCGGCGCCACCCTGTTCGCGGCCCTGACCGGGGAGTCGCCGTTCAAGCGCGACACCCTCACCGCGACGATCACGGCGGTCCTGACCCGACCGGTGCCGCCGGTACCGGCCCAGGGACGCCTGGCGACGGTGATCGGTGGCCTGCTGGACCGCGAGCCGCGACGACGCCTGCTGCCGGAACGGGCCCTGGCCCTCCTGGAGGGACCGGCGCCGGAGCAGCGCGTCGACGGCCCGTCGTCCCCTTCGGGAGCACGGCACTCCGGGGCGCACTTCTCCGGACCGCAGACCTCGGCGGCGCAGCACTCCGGACCCCAGCACTCGGGCGCACACCTGTCCGGGCCGCAGGCCCCGGCGGCCCGGCACTCCGGCCCCCGGCACCCGTTCGGGGCGCCCCCCACGAGCGCCGCGCACGCGATCGCGCCCACGACGGTGACCACTCCGCCCCGCCGCTCGCGCCTGCCCGTGATCGCCGGCGGCGTCGCGGCCCTGGCCGTGGTGATGGTGGGCGCTCTGACCCTGTGGTTCGTGCTCCCCGACGCGGGTGAGCGGGAGGTGGCCACGGACGCCGGTGACTCCTCCGGGGAGGCCGCGGGCGCGTCCTCGCCGGAGCCCTCCGAGCCCCCCGCGACGGAGTCCGCGATCGAGGGTTCGGACGAGGAGGCCCCCGAGGGCTTCACCCGCTACGACGACGGAGTCGTCACCCTGGACCTGCCGGAGGAGTGGGAACTGGTCCCCGAGGAGGACGACGACACGGGGAGCGGTTCCACGCGGCTGGCCTCGTACACGGCCGAGACCGGGGTGGAGACCGGCACGGTCCAGGTCTACGTCACCCGGTTCGACATCCTGGTGTACGACGCCGAGGACGCCATGCACCGGATGAACGAGCTGCTCACCGAGGACGAGGACTTCAGTGACCTCGAACAGCTGATGCTGGAGCCGCGGCTCGAGGGGCCGGGGCTCCAGAGCGCGATCTACGAGGCGACCTTCCGCCACGAGGAGCGCGAGGTCCCGGACCGGTGGATGTTCACGCGGGAGTTCTCCGACGAGAACTCCGGCACCTCCTACCGGTTGAGCTTCAACTTCCCCGCCGACGCCAGGGACGGGTCGCGGGACGACTTCGAGACGGTGCTGGAATCCTTCGCCCCCTCCCCCGAGTGAGGGCGGCGTCGTCGGGGCCCGTCGCACCACCGCGGTGCCACCTCGCACCCGCCCCCCGCACACCACCGCGCCCCGGCGGGTGAGGGTGGCCGGGGCGCGGTCGTGGTCGGGTGAGGGCTCAGACGGTCGCGGAGAAGACCTCTTCGCGGGCGCGCTCCAGCCCGTGCAGCAGCGCGCCGCGCACCACCGGGCTGCCCTCGACGGTTCCGAGGGCGACCTCGGTGGCGTTGGGGGCTATCCGGGACGTGGCGGCCTCGACCCGTTCGGCGAGCTTCGTGCCGCCCGCGCGGGCCACGTCGCCGCCCAGGACGACCAGACCGGGGTCGATCATCACGCTGACGGCCGCGACACCGCGGGCGAGCCGGCCGGCGAAGGCGTCGAGGAAGGCGTCGCCCTCGGGGGTGTCGGCGGCGGCGGCGCGCGCGACCACCTCGGTGACGTCCGCCCCTGTGAATCCGTGTTCCGCCGCCAGCCGGAGCACCTGCTTGGCGTGCACCAGAGCCTGGAAGCCGTGCGGCAGCTCCCGGTCGCCGTCGGACTGCAGGGACTCGTAACCGCCGGAGAGGCCCACGTCGGTGGGCATCGGCGCACCGGGCACCGGCAGGTAACCGATCTCGCCCGCGCCACCGGAGCGACCCCGGTGGACCCGGCCGTGGATCATGGTGGACATGCCGACGCCGCCCGCCGCGCTGAGCCAGATGAGCACGAACTCCTCGGCACCCACGGCGGCACCCTCGGCGTGTTCGGCCAACGCGGCCAGGTTCACGTCGTTCTCCAACATGACCGAACGTTCGAGGTCGGCGCGCAGGGCTTCGAGCACCCCCTCGTGCCAGGACATGAGGTCGAAGGAGAATCGGATGTCGCCGCTGCGCGGGTCGACGACGCCGGGGGTGCCGATCACGCAGGCCCGGACCTTGTCCAGGGGGACCTCGGCGGTCTCCACCAGCCGCATCACGGCGGTGTGGACCAGGGAGACGGGGTCGTCGGAGGCGCTGGGGTCGACGCTGACGTCGCTGATGATCCGGCCGGTGATGTCGGCGATGGTGGCGGTGACGCGGCTCGCGCTGACGTCGAGGACGGCGACGTAGGCGCTTTCGGGGACGACCGCGTAGAGGGCGGCGTTGGGGCCCCGCCCGCCGGCCCGGCTGCCCACGACCCGGACGAGGTCGCGTTCCTCCAGCCGCGCCAGGAGCTGGGACGCCGTCACCTTGGACAGGCCGGTCCGCGTTCCGAGTTGCGTCCTGGTCAAAGGACCGCCGGAGAGTAGGAGTTCGAGTGCCGCGCGATCATTCAATTGGCGCAGCAGCCGGGGAGTCCCCGGACGTTGAGACATAACCGTGACACCTCACCCTGTTTTTATTAGGAAAGTTTCCTGTTAATTTAGCTCACAACCTCACAGGAGGTCACGTCCCGGCTGGTCCACAGTGGTTTCGGGCCCCGGTACCCGCGCCGGAGGGGCGATCAGGACCGTGCTGTCCCAGCACACCCCCAACCAGACGTCGAGGCACGCGGATCCGTCCATGATCCCAGGTTGCTTCGGGTACGGGCGCCGCACCCCGGTGCACCGTGCGAAGGGAGATGAGTTCACATGAGGTTCCCCAAGATCGCCCTGGCCTCGGCCGTGGTCATGCTGGCGGCCGCCTGCGGAGGCGGATCCGAGGACGGAGGCGGCGGATCCGGCGACGCGCCCGACACCCTGACCGTGTGGCGCATGGGCGACGCCAGCGAGGAACAGAACGCCTTCATGGACTCGGTGACCGAGCAGTACCGGGAGCTCTACCCGGACACCGACGTCGACATCCAGTGGATCCCCTGGGGCGACTTCAGCCAGCGGTTCCAGACCGCCCTGGTCTCCGGCGGACCCGACGTCGTCGAGATCGGCAACGACCAGGTCGCCACCTGGGCCGAGGCCGAGGCCCTCTACGACGTGTCCGAGTACGTCGAGGACTGGGAGGACAGCGCCGACCTCCTGGAAGGAGCCTACGCCAACGGCACCTTCGGCGACGCGCAGTACAGCGTCCCCTGGTACAGCGGCGTGCGCGCCCTCTGGTACAACACCGACCAGTTGGAGGAGTTGGGCCACGAGCCGCCCGCCACCTGGGACGAGCTGGTCGAGGTCGCCGAGGACATCGAGGACGAGTACGGCGTGCCCGGCTTCGCCGCCCCGACGGACTTCCTCAACGGCATCGCCAGCTTCGTCTGGGCCAACGACGGCGAGTTCGCCGTCCAGGAGGGCGACACGTGGGAGGGGCGGCTCGACTCCCCCGAGACCGCCGAGGCCCTGGAGTTCTACGCCGGCCTGACCGTCGACGGCATCTCCCCGAGCGCCTGCATCGGTCTCAACGAGGTCGACTGCGCCCACGCGGACTTCGTCAACCGCGAGGTCGGCATGTTCATCGACGGTCCCTGGGCCCTGGCCCAGCTGGAGGACCTCAACGACGAACACTCCGGTCACTGGGCCACCGCGCCCATCCCGGGTGTGGACGGCACGGCCCCGGCCTTCGGCGGCGGGTCCGACCTCGCCGTGTGGGGCACCTCGGAGTACCCCGAGGCCGCGTTCGACTACATCACGACGCTGAACAGCAAGGACAACGCGCTCCCCTACAACGAGGTCTCCTCGATGTTCCCGACCTACGAGGACGTGCTGGAGAGCGACGTCTTCCAGGACGACCCGATCCTGGCCGGCGCCGCCACCCAGGCCACCGGTGACCTGCGCCTGTTCCCGGACACCGCCAACTGGGGCACCGTCCAGTGGGAGCTGACCACCGTCCAGACCGCCGTCCAGCGCCTGGCCGAGGGCGAGTCCGCGGACGACGTCCTCCCCGAGCTCGACGAGGAGCTCACCGAGGCCCTCAACCGTGGGGACTCCGAATAACCCTCTCCCGCGTGTCCGCTACGCACGCACCAGGGGCGGCCGCCCACCAGGCGGCCGCCCCCTCGATCGCCAGGAACGGCTCATGACTCACACGCTGGAACGCCCCACGGAGCCCGAGGTGTCCCCACCCGGGCGGCGGCAGGGCCTGTCGCGCCGCACCCGCCTCGGGTTGGTGCCCTACCTCCTGATCCTGCCCGCGCTGGTCGTGCTCGCGGTGGTCCTGCTCTGGCCCATCGGCCAGATGCTGTGGATCTCCCTGCACGACTACGGTCTGCAGCAGCTGCGCGGCCAGGACGCCCAGTGGAACGGCTTCGGCCACTACGTCTACGTGCTCACCGACGAGCGGTTCTGGTCGATCTTCCGCAACACCATCGTCGTCTGCCTCTCCATGGTGGCCCTGACGATGGTGCTCGGAACCCTCGTCGGCATCCTCATGCACAAGCTGCCCACCTGGGCCTCGACCGTCCTGGGGCTCGGGCTGATGCTGGCGTGGGCCACGCCCGTCATCAGCGCCGCCATCGTCTACCGCTGGCTGTTCGACACCAGGTACGGACTGGTCAACACCCTCCTCAACGCGCTGCCCGATTGGCTGGTGGGGTCGGGCTGGACCGACTTCAACTGGTTCAACTCGCCGAGCACGCTGTTCCCGATCCTCATCGTCACCGTGGTGTGGCAGTCGTTCCCGTTCGTGGCGATCAGCGTCCTGGCCGGGCTCAAGAGCATCCCGAACGAGCTCTACGAGGCCGCGCGCATCGACGGCGCCGGCGCCTGGCGGAGCTTCTGGAGCGTCACCGTGCCGATGCTGCGCCCGCTCTTCGCCCTGTTGCTGGTGCTCCAGGTGATCTGGGACTTCC
Organism: Nocardiopsis sp. MG754419; assembly: GCF_018207095.1. GTDB lineage: Bacteria > Actinomycetota > Actinomycetes > Streptosporangiales > Streptosporangiaceae > Nocardiopsis. The sequence continues at coordinate 6,825 of NZ_QOCZ01000084.1, forward strand.
GGATCTTCACCCAGCTGTTCATCCTCGGCGGCGGCGTCACCAACCGGGACATCGCACTCATCCCGACCTACATCTTCCAGCTCGGCTTCGCCTCGACCCCGCCCAACTACGGCATGGGGTCGGCGATCGCCGTGATCATGACCGTCCTGGTGCTCGTGATCAGCGCGTACTACCTGCGCACCATGATCCGCCAGGAGGAGGCCCGATGAACAACGTCCACCGGCTGCGCAGGTCCCTCGGCAGGTTCGGCCTGTACGCCGCCGCGCTCGCGGTCTTCGTCTTCGCGGTCTTCCCCGTCTACTGGGTCCTGGCCACCGCGCTGCGGCCCACCGGCGAGATCTTCACCCGTGAGCCCACCGTGTTCCCGCGCGAGATCACGTTCGAGCACTTCGAGCGGGTCCTGTCGGGCGTGCTCATCCCCGGCACCTCGTTCTGGTCCTTCCTCACCAACAGCCTGATCGTGACCCTCGGGTCCGTGGCCTTCGCCGCGCTCCTGGCCCTGCTCGCCGCCATCGCGGTGGCACGCTTCCGGTTCCGGCTGCGCTCGGCGTTCATCATCATGCTGCTGGTGATCCAGATGGTCCCGGTCGAAGCGCTGATCATCTCGCTCTTCATCAACTTCTTCCACCTGGGCAACACCCTGGACGTCGAACTGGTCGGCAACCTGACCGGCGTGTTCGTGATCTACGTGGCCGTGTCGCTGCCGATCACCATCCTCATGATCCGCAACTTCGTGTCCGCGGTGCCCAAGGAACTGGAGGAGGCCGCCGCCATCGACGGCGCTGGCGGCTGGACGATCTTCTGGCGGGTCCTCATGCCACTGGTGGCGCCCGGACTGGCCGCGGCGAGCATCTTCGCGTTCATCACCGCCTGGAACGAGTTCCTCGTCGCCTTCACCTTCCTGCAGAACAACACCGGCGCCTACACCCTGCCGATCTCCCTGCAGTACTACTTCGGCGCCGTGTCCATCGAGTGGGGGTCCATCATGGCCGCCTCCACCCTGCTGACCGTCCCCGTGATGATCTTCTTCCTCTTCGTCCAACGCCGCATGGTCTCCGGTCTGACCATGGGCGCGGTCAAGGGTTGACCACCCTCTCGGGGCGGGCGGAGCCGCGCCCGCCCCCCGACCACCACCCGGGGGCCCTGCCCCCACGCCCGTATCCCCGCCACGCTCGCGCCCTCGACCGGGCACCCCATGCTCACGAACGGAGTCCGTCATGCCGCACGACCCGACACTGGAGCGTCTGGCCAACGCCACGTTGCTGGTGCCCTTCGAGTCCTACCAGGCACCGCGCTGGGTCCTGGACGGGCTGGCGGACGGGATCTCGGGCGTCTGTCTGTTCCACAACAACCTGCGCAGCGCCGAGCAGGTCACCGCGCTCAACGCGCACCTGCGCGAGGCCACGGACCTGCCGCCACTGATCTCCCTGGACGAGGAGGGCGGCGACGTCACCCGGATCGGCCAGGCGCGCGGCAGCGACTACCCCGGCAACGCCGCCCTGGGCGCCGTGGACGATCCCGACCTGACCCGGGAGACCTTCCGCGCCCTCGGTCTGGAGCTGGCGGACCTGGGCTTCAACCTGGATCTGGCACCGTCGGTGGACGTCAACGTCGCCGACGACAACCCGGTGATCGGCACCCGCTCCTTCGGCGCCGACGCCGAACTGGTCGCCCGGCACGCGGCCGCCTCGGTCCAGGGTCTACAGGAGGCCGGTGTGGCCGCCTGCGCCAAGCACTTCCCCGGACACGGAGCCACGTCACAGGACTCCCACCACACGCTTCCCCGGGTGGAGGCCGACGGTGACCTGTTGCGCCGCCGTGAACTCCTGCCCTTCAGGGCCGCCGTCGACGCGGGCGTGCGGTCGATCCTGACCGCCCACATCGAACTTCCCGGGCTGGGCGGTGACGGCCCCTCCACCCTCAACCGGGCCCTGCTCAACGACCTGCTCCGCGACGAGATGGGCTTCACGGGTGTCGTGGTGAGCGACGCCATGGACATGCGCGGGGTCAGCGAGCGCATCGGCATCCCCGAGGCCAGCGTGCTGGCCGTCGCCGCCGGCTGCGACCTGCTGTGCCTCGGCCGGTACGTGTACGCCGATCAGGTCGCGGCGGTCCGTACCGCCCTCGTTGAGGCGGTCCGTGAGGGCCGGCTCAGCGGTGAGCGGCTGGAGGAGGCCGCCGACCGCAACGCCCGGCTGCGCGCGTGGGTGGCGCGTTCGGCCGTGGAACGCGTCCCCGACGACTCCGCCTCGGCCATCGGACTGACCGGAGCGCGCCGGGCCGTGCGGATCGACGGCGACCTGCCGCCGCTGAACGACCCGTTCGTGGTCGAGGTCGACGCGCCGCCCGGCATGGCGGTGGGCGAGGTCCCCTGGGGTCTGGGTCCGTGGTTCCACGACACCATGCGGGTCTCCCCCGACGGTGACCACCCCTCGACGGTGCTGGCCACGGTGGGCGACCGCGACCTGGTCGTGGTCGTACGGGACGCGCACCGGTACCCGAGCGCCCAGACGTTCGTCAGCGGCCTGCTGAGGGCGCACCCGAACGCCGTGGTGGTGGAGATGGGCCTGCCCATCTGGCGGCCCGACTGCGGCGCCTACGTGAGCACGTACGGGGCCGCGCACGTCAACGGATTGAGCGCCGCCGAACTCCTCGGTTCCGCGGGGGCCCTCAAGGTGACCAACTGACCCTCTCCGGCCCCCGCTTCGGCCCGGTTCCCGCCCACGTTCGGGCACGGACCGGGCCGAAGGCCGTCCACCGGGCGGCCGGGGTTGACCGGTACCGGTCACAACGGACACGCTGGTGACCCGGAACACGGGTGATCTCACCCCGGCGCCCATGTCCCCGAAACCCGGTAGGAGAAGTACTCTTGACCTGTACTATCCCGGCCGACGGCGACACCCGCCGACGCCCGGTGCCCCATTCGCCCTTCTAACCACGGCATAATCACAGCATGCGTCTTTCAGCCCGGGTCGACTACGCGCTTCGCGCGGCCGCAGAGCTCGCTGTCGCCGGCGACGGTCCGGTGACGGCCGAGCAGCTCGCACGCGCGCAGGCCATCCCCGGAAAATTCCTAGAGAACATCCTCACCCAGCTACGCCGAGCGGGGTTGGTGCGCAGTCAACGGGGTCCCGTTGGCGGCTACTGGCTCGCCCGACCCGCGGGGGAGATCTCCCTCGCCGACATCATCCGAGCGGTCGACGGACCGCTCGCCAACGTGCGCGGGGAACGTCCCGAACACGTCGACTACGACGGAGCGGCCCGCAGCCTCCAGCAGGTGTGGATCGCCCTGCGCGCCAGCGAGCGCGCCATCCTGGAGGGGGTCAACCTCCAGCACCTGGTCAGCAACGAACTGCCCGAACAGGTACGGTCCCTGGCCGAGGATCCCGAGGCCTGGGTCAACCACACCCACCGCTGAACCGGCGCGCCCGCGTCGGGCGGAGGGCACACAGCACAGACGAGGAAGCCGGCCCTCCCCTGGGGGAGGACCGGCTTCGTCGTCATCCGCTTGCGTGAGGCGTGCGTCGACGGGACCTGGAGCCGGGTGTCAGACACCCGCCATGTCGGCGACCTGGGGAACACGATCGGGCACGGGCCGGATGCCGAGGTCCTGGGCGGGGACGGGGTCTGCGGACACCGCGTCCTCCAACAGGGCGGCCTCTTGGAGTTCGGCCAGCGCCAACTGGTCGGAGACCTCCCTCAATACCTGCGAGAGCGGGACCCCGAGGGCCCCGCAGATCGAGGACAGCAGTTCCGACGAGGCTTCCTTCTGCCCGCGCTCGACCTCCGACAGGTAGCCGAGGGAAACACGCGCATCGGCCGACACCTCACGGAGGGTGCGGCCCTGGCGCTGCCGCAGCCGCCTGAGCACGTCACCCAGTAGGTGACGAAGCAGGACCATCATTCGTGCTCCCTCCCACCGGTAGCGACCTTCATATACAACACCGTACCCGCCTCACGCCCGCTTCGGGCACCTCTTGCCGTCCTGTTCGCTGGAGGGGGAACCTCGTCAGGGGGTGGTTTTGTTCCCTCGCCATGGGTAAGGGGCCCACCGGACGAATCGGTCAGTACCGGGTGCTGCCCGCCTGGTTCCCGCGAACGGCGGTCCTCAGGAGCCTCAACGCACCCTCGACCGTGAGGTAGCGGATACCCGCACGATCACCGGTGAAACGGAATCGCTCGACGCGCGTGGGCGCGTCGGGACCGGCCACGGCGGCGAACACGGTGCCGACCGGCCGCCCGTCCTGGGGGTCGGGGCCGGCCACCCCGGTGACGGCGACCGCGAAGTCCGCGCCCGTCACGCGGCGGGCGCCCCGGGCCATGTGGGCGGCCACGTCGGGGTGGACCGCACCGTGGGCCGCGAGCAGCGCGGTGGGCACGCCCAGCAGAGCGGCCTTGGTCTCTGTGGCATAGGTCACCAGCCCGCCCCGGTAGGTGGCCGAGGCCCCGGGGACGGACGTCAGGTGGGCACCGATGAGGCCCCCGGTGAGGGACTCGGCGGTGGCGCAGGTCGCCCCGGCCTCGAGCAGCGACCGGTGGACGGAACGGGCGGCGTCGAACGCCGCCGTCCCGATGGTCACGGCCTCGGCCCGCGGCTCCCGCGCCTCGCTCACTCCCGGGTGTCCTCCGGGCCCGGCGCACCGCGCTCGGCGCGTACCAGACGCACCGCGTCCAGCACGTAGGTCAGACCGGTCCACACAGTGACGGCCAGCGCGGCGGCCATGACACCGTGGGCGATCCAGGTGAACACGTCCGTGAACGGCAACAGGTACAGCGGGAACAGGTAGATGCTGATCGCGACGATCTGCAGGACGGTCTTGAGCTTGCCGCCGCTGCTCGCGGGCATCACCCCGTAGCGCAGGACCGCGATGCGCAGCAGCGTGATCCCCCACTCGCGCACCAGGATGGCGATGGTCACCCACCACCACAGGTCGCCCTGCACGGACAGGACGATGAGCGCCGCCCCGGTGAGCGCCTTGTCGGCGATCGGGTCGGCGATCTTGCCGAAGTCGGTGACCAGGTTGCGCCGACGCGCCAGTTCACCGTCGACGCGGTCGGTGATCGCGGCCAGGACGAAGACGCCGAACGCCGCCAGATGCCACCAGGTGCCGTCCAGGAACATGAACCAGACGAAGACCGGCACCATGACCAGGCGGCTCATCGTGAGGATGTTCGCGATGTTCCACAAAGGGACCTGCGGGGCGGGCGAGGCCGCGGGGTCGTGGGTGCTCATCTGTCTCCGGCTTCCCCGTCCTGTTCGGCGACGAGGTCGGCCCCGGCCGCCTGGATGACGGTGGCGCGCACCAGGTCGCCGACGGCGAGGCCCTCGCCGTACAGGATGGTGCTGCCGTCCACCTCGGGCGCTTGGTGTTCGGCCCGGCCCTCGTACACGCCGTCCTCGATGACGGACTCGACCAGCACGGTGACCTCGCCGCCGATGCGCTCCTCGGCGCGCTGCGCCATGAGCTCCTCGGTCAGCCGGTTGAGACGGTCGACCCGTTCCTGGACGACCTCCTCGGGCACCTTGTTCGCGTGGTTCAGGGCCTCGGTGCCGTCCTCGTCGGAGTACCCGAAGACACCGATGGCGTCCAGACGGGCCTCGCTGAGGAAGGCCACCAGCTCCTCGAACTCCTCCTCCGTCTCACCGGGGAACCCGACGATGAAGTTGGAGCGGGCGCCGGCCTCGGGAGCCGCCTTGCGGGCGGTGGCGAGCAGCTCCAGGAAACGCTCGCGGTCACCGAAACGGCGCATGCGCCGCAACAGTGGGCCGCTGGCGTGCTGGAAGGACAGGTCGAAGTAGGGCACCACGCCGGGGGTGGTGGTCAGCACCTCCACCAGTCCGGGGCGGACCTCGGCGGGCTGGAGGTAGCTGACCCGCACACGCTCCAGGCCCTCGACGGCCGCCAGTCGCGGCAACAGCTTCTCCAGGGCGCGCACGTCGCCCAGGTCCTTGCCGTAGGACGTGGAGTTCTCGCTGACCAGGAAGACCTCGCGCACGCCCTCGCTCGCCAGCCACTCGGCCTCGCGGACGATCTCGTCGGCGTGCCGGGAGATGTAGGCGCCGCGGAAGGCCGGGATGGCGCAGAAGGTGCAGCGTCTGTCGCAGCCGGAGGCGATCTTGAGGTTGGCCACGGGACCGCCGGTGAGACGGCGGCGCGGCACGGTCGCGCGGTAGGGCAGGTCGGTGCCCTCGGCCCCCTCGGCGTCGGCGAACGCGGCGTGGCCGGGCACGTGGACCTGGGAGGCGTCCCGGTCGGCCGGGCTGATCGGCAGCAGGGTGCGGCGATCGCGCGGGTCGTGCGGGACCAGCGTCCGCCCGGCGACGACGTCGTCGAGGCGGTCGGTGATGGTCGAGTAGTCGTCGAACCCGATCACCTGGGTCTCGGGCAGGGCCTCGGCCAGTTCGGAGCCGTAGCGCTCGGCCATGCACCCGGCCGCGACGACCTTCCCGCCGTTCTCGGCCGCCTCCAGCAGGGTCTCGATGGAGTCCTGCTTGGCGGCGTCGATGAACCCGCAGGTGTTGACGACGGTCACGTCCGCCTTGGTGTCGTCGTCGACGAGGTCCCAGCCGCCGGCGGCCAGACGCCCGGCGAGCTCTTCGGAGTCGACCTCGTTACGCGCACACCCCAGGGTGACGAGTGAGACAGTACGGCGCGATGACATGGCTTCCAAGCGTGTGGGAGAGCTGTGGGTGACGCGGGGACGCGGCACGGCGAAGGCCGGGATACGGACGGATCGCTCGCGCGGCACGACGTCGATCGGCGCCGCCCGCAGCCTCCCACACTACCGTGGTCGACTCACCCACCCGTACCCCGGCCTCCGCGCACTCACGCGTGAGCCGGCTCGGAACCACCGTCGTCAGTCGCCGATACCCCCGGCTCCGACGGTGATCTCCTTGACCTCTCCGACGCGTCCCCCGGCACCCAGGTCCTCGCCGTCGACCGCGACACCGACCACCCCGGCGTTACCGAACCGGAGGGTCAGGGGCTGGTCGCTGACGTAGTCCAGCGCCTCGCCTTCGACGATGAAGCCGGTGAACACGTCCTCGCCCGCCGGGTCGGTGACCTTGACCCAGCTGCGACCGGCACCCGTGAGCACGACGGTGAACTCTTCGAGTTCGGCGTCCGGCGCGACCGCTCCCGCCCGGTCCGTGGCCTCCCCCTCGGACGGTGTCGCCACCGAGCCGACGGCGTCGCCGTCCCCGGAATCGTTCTCCCGCACGGTCTCGAGGGCGGTGCGGGCGGGGTTGCCCTCGTCCCAGCCGTTCCAGGTCCGCACGCCCACGATGACCGCGGCGACGAGGATGAGTCCGACCACGGCCCAGGGCCAGTGACGACGGACCCCGCCCGCGGGGCGCGTCGCGGCCGGCTCGGTGCGCGTGGCCCCGTTCCGACCGGTTTCCTCGTGGACGGTCGCTCCGCCGGCGGCGGCCGCCGCGGCGGCGAACGGACCACCCGTGGCCACGCCCGGGTTCGGGGGGCGTCGGTGTTCACCGCTCTCCGGCTCGGGCGCGTACGGCTCGACGCCGGCGGTCCCGTCGAAGACCCCTTCCGCGGCGCCGTCGTCGCCCCGGGGCCGGGGCACCGGGGCGGCCGGGGCACCGCGCCTGCGCGGGCGACCCGCGCTCCGGGGCCTGCGTGCCAGCTTCTTGTTGCGTTCGAAATGGCCCCAGTTCTCCGCCCGCTGTTCGGGGTCGATGCCCTCGTCGCCGAAGCGATGGAGCACCTCCTGGGGCGCCTCGTGATCGGTGGCTCCGCTGTGGGCCTGATCGCCCTGGGCCGCCGCGACACGGGCCGCCTTCGACTTGGCGGCCGGATGCCGCGGCGGGGGGATGAAGGTGGGCGTGTCACTCGAGGCGTGCTCGCGGTCGTACTCCTCCAGCAAGGGCCGGGGATCGACTCCGAGGAACTTGCAGATCCGTCGGATGTGACCGCGCGCGTAGAAGTCCCCTCCACAGGGGACGAAGTCCTCGCTCTCGATGGCTCTCAGGACCTGCATGCGGATGCGTGTACGTGTGCTCAGGTTCTCCAAGGAGCAACCCGCCGCGATCCGTGCGGCGGACAGGGTCTGGCCGATAGTCGCCATGCGCACTCCCCCCGCGACTGTCCGTGCCTACGTCGACCCACTCTGCTACTTCTGGGCGCTCGGCGCAGGTCACCACGCCCCATGCCGCACCCAAGATCCCACCAAATCGGGCGGTGCGGGTCGCGGATCGGGACGTGTGCCCCACATCGGCGCCCGCGCGGGGGTCAGTCCCCGCGGATGTCGGTGAGAACTCCGGGCAGCTCGTCGGGCTGGACCAGGACGTCGCGGGCCTTCGATCCCTCGCTGGGGCCGACCACGTCCCGGCTCTCCATCAGGTCCATGAGCCGGCCCGCCTTGGCGAAACCGACGCGGAGTTTGCGCTGGAGCATCGACGTGGACCCGAACTGCGTGGTGACGACCAGTTCGATCGCCTGCAGCAGCAGGTCCATGTCGTCGCCGATGTCCTCGTCGATCTCCTTCTTCTTGGCACCCTCGACGGCGACGTCTTCGCGGTAGCTGGGCTCGGCCTGCTTCTTGCAGTGGTCGACGATCCCACGTATCTCCTTCTCGCCCACCCACGCGTTCTGGAGGCGGATGGGCTTGCCGGCGCCCATGGGCAGGAAGAGCGCGTCGCCCTTGCCGACCAGCTTCTCGGCGCCGGGCTGGTCGAGGATGACGCGGCTGTCGGCGAGGCTGGAGGTGGCGAACGCCAGTCGCGAGGGGACGTTGGCCTTGATCAGGCCGGTCACGACGTCGACGCTGGGCCGCTGGGTCGCCAGGACCAGGTGGATCCCGGCGGCACGGGCCAACTGGGTGATGCGCACGACCGCGTCCTCGACGTCGCGCGGGGCGACCATCATGAGGTCGGCGAGCTCGTCGACGATGACCAGAAGGTAGGGGTAGGGGGTGTACTCGCGTTCGCTGCCGGGCGGGGCCTTGAGCTCACCGGTGCGCACGGCGGCGTTGAAGTCGTCGACGTGTCGGTAACCGGAGGCGGCGAGGTCGTCGTAGCGGCGGTCCATCTCCCCCACCACCCACTGGAGGGCCTCGGCGGCCTTCTTGGGGCTGGTGATGATGGGGGTGATCAGGTGCGGGATGCCCTCGTACATGGTGAGCTCGACCCGCTTGGGGTCGACCAGGATCATGCGCACCTCGTCGGGGGTGGCGCGCATCATCAGCGAGGTGATGAGTCCGTTGATACAGGTGGACTTACCTGCGCCGGTGGCGCCCGCGACGAGCACGTGCGGCATCTTGGCCAGGTTGGCCACGACGTTGGTGCCCTCCACGTCCTTGCCGAGCCCGACCAGCATCGGGTGGTCGTCGGAGGTGGCCACCGAGGAACGCAGCACGTCGCCGAGGCTCACTATGTCCTTGTCGGTGTTGGGGATCTCCACACCGATCGCGGACTTGCCGGGGATGGGCGACTGGATGCGCACGTCGACGCTCTTGACCGCCAGGGAGATGTTCTTGGACAGCGCGGTGACCTTCTCCACCTTCACCGCCGGCCCGAGCTCGATCTCGTAGCGGGTGACCGTCGGTCCGCGGGTGAACCCGGTGACCTCGGCGTCGATCTTGAACTGTTGCATCACCCCGGTGAGCGCGCCCACGACGTCGTCGTTGGCCTTGGTGCGCTGCTTGGGCGGTGATCCGGGCTTGAGCATGGTGGTGACGGGGAGCTCGTAGTCGCCCTCGACCACCCGAGAGGGGATGGACAGCTGCTCGGTCGTGGCGGGTACCGGGGTGGGGTCGGGGACCGCGGCCTTGGCCTTCTTCCGGGTGGGTTTCCTCTCCGCCTCCGCGGACTCCTCCTCGTCGGTGAGGGCGGGTGCGATCCCCTCGGAGTCCTCGGACACCACGGGGGTGTCGTAGGGACGCTCGCGGTCGCCGGCGACCGTCTCGTTCTCGGCGGTCCGCGCCTTGGCCTTGCGCTTGCGCGGCTTGGTGGTCTTCTTCTCGGGGTCGGCCCCGAGGATGCCGATCCCCGCGTCCGGTCCCGGGTCGCGCTCCATCAGTGCGCTGAACAGGGTCTGGAGGCGATCGGGGATACGGCGGATGGGGGTGGCGGTCACCACCAGGACGCCGAAGATGAGGATGAGGACCAGGAGCAGCCCGGTGAGCCACGGGGTGACCACGGAGCTGAGCGGCCCGGAGGCCACGAACCCGATGACGCCGCCGGCGTTCTGCAGCCCCTCCATGCCCTCGGCGGGCTGCGGGATGCCGTGGGCGATGTGGATGAGACCCAGCAGGCCCAGCATGATCGCGGTGACCCCGATGAAGAGTCGGCCCGCGTCGCCCTCCTTGGCGGTGCTCGGCGTCCGCATCAGCTTGACCGCCAGGGGCAGGAACAGCAGCGGCAGGATCGGCGAGAACGTGCCCACTCCCCCGACGACCACCATGCGGGTGGCCTCGAGGAGCGGCCCGTCGCTCTGCCACCACACGGCCGCGGCGACCAGGATGCCCAGGGCGAGGAGGATCAGTCCGGCGCCGTCCCTGCGCAGGTCCGGATCGAGGTCACGGGCGCTGCGTCCGACGGCGCGCGCGGCCCCGCCCACGGTGTGGGCGATGAGCTTCCACAGCACCAACAGGAACTGGCCGAAGAGGGTGACCACATAGGCGATGGGCCCGTCCGGCATGCGCTTCTTGGCCGGGGTTCGGCGCGCGGCGGGCTTCTTGCGCCCTGAGCCGCCAGAGGAGGCGCGCGTGGCCATCGGGGGGTCACCTCCACGGAGGACGGGGTGGAACTCGGGGGCCGGACAGAGCGTCCCGGTACGGCGGGAAGCCTACTAAGGCGTCCAGCGGGAGGCACGAACGCGCGTCGGCGTGTCGTCGCCGTGAACCCCGCCACGTCGCGGTGGGGCCGTGCACGGGCCGCCCGGGTCCGGAACCCCGAACGGCCCGGGGCGCGCCGAGCGCGCTCCGGGCCGTTGGTCGTCCCTCCGCGGAGGGCGTCCGGTCAGACCTCGACCAGAACGGGGATGATCATGGGGCGTCGGCGGTACGTCTCGTTCACCCAGCGCCCCGTGCTGCGGCGGATGAGCTGGCGCAGCTGGTGGGGGTCGTTGACCCCGTCGGCCGCCGCCTTGTCCAGCGCGTTCTGGAGCTTGTCGATGACGTCGTCGTAGGCGTCCGCGCCGATGCCCGCGCCCCGGGTGTGGATCTCGGGCTCGCCCAGAATCTTGCCGGTACCGGAGTCCACGGCCAGGACGACGGAGATGAAGCCCTCCTCGCCCAGGATGCGACGGTCCTTGAGCGCGGCGTCGGTGACGTCGCCGACCGAGGAACCGTCGACGTAGACGTATCCGGCCTGCACGGCGCCCACGATCTTCGCGCGGTTCTTGTACACGTCGACCACGACGCCGTCCTCGGCGATGACGATCCGGTCGTTCGGCACACCCGTGAGCTTGGCCAGGTCGGCGTGGGCACGCATGTGCCGCCACTCGCCGTGCACCGGCATGAAGTTGCGGGGACGCACCATGTTGAGCACGTAGAGGAGCTCGCCGGCGGAGGCGTGCCCGGACACGTGCACCAGGGCGTTGCCCTTGTGGACGACCTTGGCGCCCCAACGGGTCAGACCGTTGATCACCCGGTTGACCGAGTTCTCGTTGCCCGGGATGAGCGAGGAGGCCAGCAGGACGGTGTCCCCCTCCTCGATCCGGATCTGGTGGTCCCGGTTGGCCATGCGGCTGAGGGCCGCCATGGGCTCGCCCTGGGAGCCGGTGCAGACCAGGACGACCTCGTCGGCGGGCATCTTGTCGAGCTGCTTGACGTCGACGATGGTGTCGCCGGGGATGCTCAGGTAACCGAGGTCGCGCGCGATGTTCATGTTGCGGACCATGGAGCGGCCCACGAACGCGATCTTGCGGCCGTGCGCGGTCGCCGAGTCGATGACCTGCTGGACACGGTGCACGTGCGAGGCGAAGCACGCCACGACGATGCGCTTCTCGGCCTGCCGGAACACCTTGTCGATGGCCTCGGTCAGGTGGCGCTCGTTGACGATGAAGCCGGGCTGCTCGGCGTTGGTGGAGTCCGACAGCAGGATGTCGACGCCCTCGTCGCCGAACCGGGCGAACCCGGCCAGGTCGGTGAGACGCCCGTCCAGCGGCAGCTGGTCCATCTTGAAGTCACCGGTGTGCAGCACCGATCCACCGGGGGTGCGGATACCCACGGCCAGGGCGTCCGGGATGGAGTGGTTGACCGCGAAGAACTCCAGGTCGAAGGGGCCGAACTCGGTGCGCTCCCCCTCCTCCACCAGGACCGTCTCCGGCTTGATGCGGTGCTCGCCCAGCTTGGCGGAGATGAGCGCCAGGGTGAGCTTGGATCCGACGATCGGGATGTCGGCCCGCTCACGCAGCAGGAAGGGCACGCCGCCGATGTGGTCCTCGTGCCCGTGGGTGAGCACGATCGCCTCGACGTCGTCCAGGCGGTCCCGGATGTAGTCGAAGTCCGGCAGGATCAGGTCGACGCCGGGCTGCTCCTCCTCGGGGAAGAGCACACCGCAGTCGACGATGAGCAGTCGGCCCGCGTACTCGAAGACCGTCATGTTGCGGCCGATCTCTCCGAGACCACCCAGCGGGACGATCCTCAGAACGCCGTCGCCCTGGGGCGGGGGCGGGCCGAGCTCGGGGTGCGGGTGACTCATACGGAACCCTCCGTGAGACGTTCGACGCGGACGGCGCTGGCCGGGACCGCCTGGTGCGGGGCGAGACCGATCGGACCCTTGACCCCGGCGGCCGCCAGGTCCTCGCGCAGGAGGGCCTGGAGCTCGGACGAGGCGTCCGCGAGCGGTGTGCGGACCGGGCCGGACGGCAGCCCGAAGAGGTTGAGGATCGCCTTGGTGGTGATGACGCCCTGGGTGCGGAACATGCCGGTGTAGACCGGGGTGAGGCGGCGGTGGATGGCCAGGGCCTGACCGACCTCGCCGGCCTCGAAGGCGCCGATCATGTCCTTGAGGTCACTGCCGACGATGTGGCCCACGACGCTGACGAAGCCGGCGGCGCCGACGGACAGCAGCGGCAGGTTGAGGATGTCGGTGCCGCAGTAGTAGGCCAGGTCGGTGCGCTCCATCACCCAGGAGCTGGCGCCGACGTTGTCCTTGGCGTCCTTGTTGGCGACGATGCGCGGGTGCTCGGCCAGCCGGACCAGGGTCTCGGAGGCGATCGGCGTCCCGGTGCGGTGCGGGATGTCGTAGAGCATCACCGGCAGGTCGGTGGTGTCGGCGATCTCGGTGAAGTGCCGGATCAGGCCTTCCTGCGGAGGCTTGTTGTAGTACGGCGTGACGGCCAGGAGGCCGTGCGCTCCGGCCTTCTCCGCGGCCTTGGCCAGCTTGAGACTGTGGCGGGTGTCGTTGGTGCCCACGCCCGCGACGATCTGGGCCCGGTCGCCGACCGCCTCGATGACGGTGCGGAGCAGACGGTCCTTCTCTTCGTCACTGGTCGTGGGTGACTCGCCGGTGGTGCCGCTGATGACGAGGCCGTCGTTGTGCTGCTCGTCCACCAGGTAGGTGGCGAGCCGGGCGGCGCCGTCGTAGTCGAGTTCGCCGTCTTCGAGCATCGGGGTGACCATCGCGGTCAACATCTTGCCGAACGGGCGGTTCTTGGTGTCCACCATCACGTGTGAAAGGCTCTCGGGTCCGTCGCCGGAGGCGGTCGGACCCTCGCGTGCCCCTCCTCCTCTCCATGTGTTGCGAAAAACGGTTGATACGTCCCGTGTCGGGTGCTTTCTGCCGTGCACGGGTGAGGCGGCGCTGTGCGTCCGCCACCGCGCTCGGCCACAGAGGGCCGGACGCGGGAAAGACCGTGTCGCTCCTGTGAGTGCGCGGAGCGTGGTCCGGTTCGGTCCCCGTCCTCGTCGGTCGAGGTGGGAGACCGTCACCGGTGTGTGAAGCCCGAGTGTGTGAACCTACCCGCCCCGGGCCCCCGCCACGCGGGCGGGGCCCGGGGATCACCACGTCAGGGTGGTGGTGGGGGTCGTCGAGGTCAGTCGTCCCGACCGTCCGGCAGGAACATGCTGAGCAGCCAGCTCACGATGGTGACGACGAGAGCGCCCCAGAACGCGGGCCAGAAGCCATCGATGCTGAAGGGGAGCCCGAAGAGACCGGCGATCCACTCCGTGAGCATGAACAGCAGCGCGTTCACGACCAGCCCGATCAGGCCCAGGGTGAGGGCGTAGAACAGGCAACCGACCGTTTTCACGATCGGTTTGATGACGGCGTTGACGATGCCGAAGATCGCGCCGACGAGGAGGTAGACGAAGATCTGGCCGATCGTGTCGTCGGTCCCGACCTCGATGCCGTCGATCAGGAATACAGCCGCCCAAAGGGCGAGCGCGTTCACGATAACTCTGATAATGAGGCTCACATCGTAGATGTTCCCATGCCGTGGCAAGCTCCGGAAACTCCGGCGTCCGCTTGTCCGGGGCGGGAACCACCAGAGGAGGCCCTTCGTGTCCAGTGCGCAGTTCGTCCGTCCCGCCCGTGCCGCCGACGTGGACACGGTGGTGGACCTTCAGGTGGCGTCGTGGCGATCGGTGTACGGGGAGTTGCTGCCCGCCGACGTCGCCGAGGAACTCTCCGGTGACCAGGCCAGGGAGAGCTTCCGCCGCCAGTGGACGGAGGCGTTGGAGTCGCCGCCCACCTCCCGGCACCGGCTGGTCGTGGCGACCGACGAGGTGGACGGTGTGCGCACCGTCGTGGGGTTCGCCGCGTTCGGCCCGGCCGGCGACCCGGACCTGTGGCCGGCCAAGGACGCCGAGGTGTTCGCCCTGCACGTGGACCCCGATCGCGTCCGCGAGGGGCACGGCAGCCGCCTCCTCAACGCGTGCGTCGACCACCTGGTGGAGGGCGGGTTCGCCACCGTGCACGTGTGGACCCCCGAGGAGGACAACGCGCTGCGGTCGTTCCTGGAGGCCTCGGGCTGGCGCCCCGACGGCGCCCGCCGCGAGATCGACATGGGCCGGCTCGTGCCCATGGTGCGGTTGCACGCGGCCATCTCGGAGTAGCGGGTTCGGCCCGGTTCGGAGCAGGCACTACCGTGGGGTGGTCGTTGCGGCGCGCCCTGGCGCGTCCCACCTGGAACTGGAGGACCGGCGCGTGGCCACGGTCAGTGAATGGGTCTCGGGGCTGCGCCCCCGCACACTTCCGAACTCGATCGTTCCGGTGGTGGTGGGCACCGCGCTCGCCTTCGCCCTGGACGGGTTCGTGTGGTGGAAGGCCCTGCTGGCGCTGGTGGTGTCCATGGCCCTCCAGGTGGGGGTGAACTTCGCCAACGACTACAGCGACGGGGTGAAGGGCACCGACACCGAGGAACGGACCGGGCCCGCGCGGCTGACCGCCACCGGGCTGGCCGCCCCCCGGCAGGTGCTGTCTGCGGCGCTGGGCGCCTTCGCGTTCGCCGGGGTGGTCGGCCTGGTGCTGGTGGCGACCACCTCGTGGTGGCTGCTGCTGATCGGCGCCGCCGCGATCGCCGCGGGCTGGTACTACACCGGCGGCCGCAGTCCCTACGGTTACCGGGGTCTGGGCGAGGTATCGGTGTTCGTGTTCTTCGGCGTCGTGGCCGTCGTGGGCACCGTGTTCGTGCAGGTGGAGGCGGCACCCTGGCAGGCGTGGGTGGCCTCGGTCCCGGTGGGCCTGCTGTCCTGCTCGGTCCTGGTGATCAACAACCTGCGCGACATCCCCACCGACCGGGAGACCGGCAAGATCACGCTGGCGGTACGCCTGGGCGAGACCGGTACCCGTCGACTGTTCGCGGGGATGATCGTCGTCTCCTACGTGTTCGCCGCGGCCCTGTTCCCGCTGTCCTGGTGGGTGCCGATCGTGCTGTTGTCGGTCCCGCTCGCGGTACCGCCGCTGCGCCGGGTCCTGGGCGGGCAGGTCGGTCGTGACCTCGTGCTGGGCCTGGGCGAGACCGGAAAGCTGCAGATGGTCTTCGGTGTGCTCTTCGCGCTCGCCCTGGCCCTGGGCTAGCCACCGTGTGCCGCGGCACCTCGTCGTCAGGGCCGTGCCCCCACGGCCGGGAAGGGTGATCATGACCGACCTCCGCGACACCGCGCCCGTGGACGGACCTTCGGGGTTCCCGTCCGCCGCGCGTGCCTTCGAGGACTGACCGGTGACCGAGACGAGCGACGCGGAGTTCTTCGCCTCCCTGCCGGCCACACGGGGCTCGGCCGGCGGACTCATCCGTTCGACCACCGGCGCGGTGTTGTTGGTGCGTCGGGCCTACCGGGCCGACGGTCGTTGGGGGATCCCCGGCGGGATCATGGAGCACGCGGAATCGCCCCTGGCCGCGTGCGGCCGGGAGATCGCCGAGGAACTCGGTGTGCCCGCACACCCCCTCCGCCTGGCGGTGGTGGACTGGATGCCGCCCGCTCCCCCGCGCACCGCGGCCCTGCACTGGCTGTTCCGCGTCGAGGTGTCGTCGACGGACTTCACCCTGCCGCCCGAGGAGCTGTCCGCCTGGGAGTGGGTGCCCCCGGAACGGCTGGCCGCGTACCTGTCCACGGGTGCGGCCCGCCGGATGGCGGCCGCCGTGCGCGTCGATGACCGGGGATCGGGCCCGGTCTACCTGGAGAACGGACACCCGGTCCTGGCCCAGGAGCGCTGAGCGCGCACCACTTCGGACACGTGTCCGGTTAGGATGCGCCTTCCACCCCCGCATCCCCAGGGAGAGACGATCGCCGTGCCCAGCGACCACACCGACCCTCGCAACCTCGCCCCTGACCCCGTGGCGTGGGCCGAACGCCGAGCGGAGCAGTCCCGGGCGTTCGACGCCATCGGGGAGCGCTACGACGAGGCCTTCCCGAACAAGGAGGGTCAGGAGGACTGTGTCCGACGGTTGCTGGACTCCCTGGCCCCCGGGGCGCACGTTCTGGACCTGGGGTCGGGCACGGGCCTGCCGACCGCCCGCCAGTTGGTCAACGCCGGGGCCCGGGTGACCGGCTTCGAGTTCTCCCAGGGGATGCTCGACCTGGCTCGGAGCAACGTTCCCGAGGCCGAGTTCCGGCAGGCCGACATCCTGGACCTGGACCCGGTGGAGACGTCCTACGACGCGATCGTGGCGTTCTTCTCTCTGCTGTGCCTGCCCAAGGACCGCATCGCCGACGCCCTGGGCCGGGTGCGCGCCTCCCTGGCCCCGGGCGGTCTACTGTGCCTGTCCATGGTGGAGGCCGACCTCGACGACGTGCCGATCTCGTTCCTCGGTTCGGCGATCCGCGTCTCGGGCTACCCCCGGGACGAGCTGCGCCGGGTGGTCACCGACGCCGGTCTGATCATCGAGGACGAGCGGACCGTGAGCTACGCGCCCGAGGACGAGGGCGCCCACCCCGAGGTGCAGATCTTCCTCACCTGTCGGCGCGGTGCCTAGAACGCCTTCCACAGGGCCGCCGACGCCGCCGCCTGTGCACGCCCCACGGCGGCGCGGGAGCCTTCAGGGCCGCAGGGGGGGGAGGGCCCGCTTCCCCGCCCTCACCTCACCGTTCCCCGCGTGGGTCACGGAGGACACCGTCCTTCCGGCGCCCGACCACGTGCACACCCCCTCCGGTCCGCCCCGGGGCTCCCGGGCCCCGGGGCGGACCGGAGGGGGTGTGCACGTGGTCGGGCGCCGGAAGGACGG
>NZ_QOCZ01000085.1 GCF_018207095.1 Nocardiopsis sp. MG754419
CTACACCGGCGCCTACCAGTTCCAGGACGGGACCGTGCACCTGTCCCACCGCTTCTACGACACCTCCACCCTGGGCTTCACCCAGCCCGACCCCTCCCGCCAAGAGCTGAACAACCACACCTACGCGATGTGCGACCCCATCAACAACACCGACCCCACGGGCTTGTCGCTGCGTAACGTGAGTACCTGTGGCCTTGTATCGACTCTCAATAACATCGGCACGGCAACCTTCGTGCTCGGCCTGGGAACTACGATCGGTTCGATTTACGCCGGAGGGCCATTTACTCCACTGGGGAAGGGAATGATCATTGCTGGAGTGGCCGGAGTTGCTCTTGGTGCCGCTGCAAGCCTGGTTGGCGGAGAGCTCGACCGTCGACTCTGCTGATTACCTCATACCATGAGAATCATAGGCTGGGCTGGCTAAACCAGCCCAGCTTACATGAATTTCAAATAAGGAAAACCTAGGACCGATTTGAATCGAAAAAAATTCTCCGCACAGATAGTCCTGGCAGTTCTTGTTGCGGTGCTAATTTTTAATGCCGCTGCAGCGAGCCAATATTTCTATGGAGGCATATCGGAAAATCATTTTCATAGATACATATTTATACTTTCGGCGAACCTCATGGGGATTGCTTTTGTTGCGATTATATTGTTGCGCAAGCAGGATTGATATTTTTGTCCCGCATGCTGATCTTTGAGGTGGGCATTGACGGCGACTGCATCGACCGGCAGTTGTCCAACACGGCGCCGGGTGTCACCAACATCGCCTCCGGCGGTGAGCGCACCAGCTTCGTCCGCGATGCCAATGGTGAGCTGATCTCGATGGTGGCCTGGGACGGCGACGAGCGCTTCCACTACACCAACGACCACCAGAACACTGTCTTGGCGGTCACCGCCGAGGGTTCTGAAGCCGATGCCCCGGACGCGGTGTATGAGTACAGTCCCTACGGCGAACAGAACAGTGACATCCTGGAAGACACGCGGGCGGGGGAGCTGAACCCGTTCGGTTACACCGGCGGCTACCAGTTCCAGGACGGGACCGTGCACCTGTCCCACCGCTTCTACGACACGTTCACATTGGGGTTCACCCAGCCGGATCCCTCCCGGCAGGAGTTGAACAACCACACCTACGCGATGTGCGACCCGATCAACAACACCGACCCCACCGGGCTCATCAGTGTCCGGGGTGCGACCGACTGCCAGCTTGTCACTTTCGATGTCGTCTCATCAATCGGGCAAACTATCTTCGGAGTGGGGCTATTTATTGGTGGCGTAGTTACGAGTAAGTTCGGCGTCGGACTGGCCCTCGCTGCGGCAGGTGGGGCCTTGACTCTATGGGTCACTACGGGCGTGCTCACAGCATCCGAGGCCAGAAGAAGAGCCTGCTAACTAAGCAAGAGCGAATGCGCGAACCCTGAAAAAACGCGCAGCAGGGCCAGGTGTAGTTGCGTTCTCGCAGAACTACTCCTGGTCATCTGCTTTCAAGAACTACTAAATGGATGTCGGAGGAGAAATGGGACGCCATTCGAGGCCGGTTTCGCTTGTAGCATTGCCTTTTGTGGTGATAATATTGTCTCTCTTCTTCAGGGAGGCATTTATTGATTACGGAGAAGGGGGCATTCTTTCGGTGTCATGGGTCTGGTTTCTCATGATGCCTGTTTTTCTTATATTTCTAATTTTTATTTTGTGGGTGATTTTTTTCTCGCGAAGCGGTCGCGAGTGAATCTTTCCGGGTGCGATCGGTCGCTTTGGGTGAGTACTGGTCAGGTGATCTCCGGTCGTGACCATCGTGCTTGGGCGCGTGCTGGCCCTGCACCGGCAGGGGCGCGACCTCGCTACGGGCCTCCTGCTCTGCGCTGTGCTCCGGCGTGTGCCGGGATCGCCTCCTGTCACTCACCTTCTCTGCGCCTGGGGTGAGACTGGGGTTGGAGGTGGTGGTGATGTTGGGGTCGGGTTCGGTGTTCAAGCGGTGCGGGTGTCGGGTGGCCGGTACCTCGAGAAGGCTCGGGGGTGGTTGTCCGCGGTTGCGGTGCCGTGGGCATGGGAGTTGGTACTTCTCCCTGGAGTCGGGCCAGGCTGGTGGTCGGTGTCGGCTGCGGCGGGGCGGGTTCGCTTCCCGTGAGGCCGCGCGAGCGGCCTTGTGCAGAGCCCGAGGCGACGAGGTGGGGTCTGCGGAGCCAGTGGTGTGGACGGTGACGGCCTGGTTGCAGCACTGGCTGGACGGGCGCAGCCGCTTGAGGGCGCGCACCCGGGTGAGCTATCAGGAGCACATCGACCGCTTTCTGGCCCCGCACCTGGGGGAGGCGGTGTTGGAGGAGTTGACGCCCGCCCGGGTACAGCGCGCCTTCGAAGGCATCGCCGCACACATCACACCCCGGGGCCAGCAGGTGGCTGGGGCGACGGTGCAGCGGGTGCGGGCCACGTTGCGGGCGGCGTTGAACACCGCCGTGCGCGAGCGGTTGCTGCCTTCGAATCCGGCGAACGCGTTGCGGTTGGAGGGCCGGCAGAGTGCGCGACCGGTGGTGTGGACCGAGCAGGCCGTGGCTGACTGGCGCAACGGCGGTGTGCGGCCGTTGGTGGCGGTGTGGACGGTGGAGCAGACCCGCTCGTTCCTGGACCACGTGTGCGGCGACCGGTTGTACGCCTTGTTCCACCTGGCGGTGATGACGGGGCTGCGCCGGGGCGAGATCGTGGGGCTTCGGTGGGCCGACGTCGACCTTGAGCGGGGGACGGTGCGGGTGGTACGCCAGCTCCAGGCCCACCGCGGGGCGGGGTTGGTGGAGGTGGCGCCCAAGAGTACGGCGAGCCGTCGCACGCTGATGGTGGACCACACCACGGCCGCGGTGTTGCGCCGCCACCGGTGGCACCAGCAGAAGGAGGCCGAGGAGCACGGCCGGGTGTGGGACCGGGGCGGGTACGTGTTCACCGCGGCGGGTGGCGGAGTGCTGGCCCCGGAGCGGCTCTCGCGCCTGTTTCGGAAGCTGAACACCTCCAGCGGATTGCCGCCGGTGCGGTTGCATGATCTACGGCACGGGGCGGCGACGCTCGCTTTGGCGGCGGGGGTGGAGCTGAAGGTAGTGCAGGCGATGCTGGGGCACGCGAGCGTGTTGACGGCGGACACCTACTCCAGTGTGCTTCCGCAGGTGGCGCGCGAGGCGGCGGAGCGCTCGGCGTCGCTGGTGTTGCGGGATGCGGGTCGGGTTCGCCGTCAGGTGCGGGGCAGGGCTGGTCAGCGGGGTTCGGTGCCGGTCCCACCCGGGACCCACCGTGGACCCACCACAGGAACAGCGAGGCTGTCCCATGTTCAGGTAAGGCTGTGACCTGGGTTTTTGTGGCGCACCCGGAAGGATTCGAACCTGCGACCGTCGGATTAGAAGAGCCCTCGGGCACCTCAGCCTGTCCCCGGTTCACGACGCAGCCGGTGTCGACGGTGCCCTGGAGCGGTGCCGGAGCGGCGCGGGAGCGGTCTGGCGCACCGCTTCGAGAACTATCGCCACCCACGACACGGGCCGCGCCCCAACCCATGGTCCGTCGCGGGGAGAAGCACCCGAGCAGCCGAGGCGGTATCGCCGGGAGCATCGCGACCGCCGGGGCATGCCCGTCGCGCCAGTGCCGGTCACCGGGGGCGATCCACGGACGGGGAACGCGAAACAGGCCCGAGAGGATGACCGCCGCCGTCATGTCCACCGCCTGGAGTCGGCGCCTCGAAGCGGTGTATCCGACGCGCCGGCCCTGTGGCAGATGTGGCCGATCCCCCTCACCGGTCTTTCGGCGGCGATCGGTGGGTTCAGGCGATACCCACGACGCGGTTGCCCAAGGCCAGGGCGAGTGCTCCGGGGGCCATGACGACGTCGGTGAAGATGCCGGTGCCGGTGAGCAGGGTTCTGGACCGGGCATCCTGGTCGTCCAAGGCCGCCGAGTGGAGTTCCCATTCCCCGCTGCGATTGCGGTGCGGTGGCCAGACCACCAGACCCGTGTGACCGGTGACCAGGGCCTCCTGGTTCTCCTCCACGTCGTCTCCGGGGTCCTGTGGGGCCTCGATCGTGGTGGCCATGGAAGGTTCCCCGTCGAGAGGGACTCGGGTGAGGACCACATCGGGACCCGGCTCCCCGCTGACACCGAGGGGACGACGGCCCTCGTACACCAACTCCTCCGGGCCCACCTGCACCAGGGAGTTCTCGGTGGACTCGGAGAAGTCGCCGCGCACGGTCCGGCCCTGGCCCGCGCCGACGTCGGCCACATGCACGAAGCCCTGCTCGTCCTCCATGGCCAGCAGGGTGTTGTCGTCGACCGTGTGGATTCCACTGACACGGAACCGGTGCAGGAGAGAGAAGGCGTCCCGTTCCTCGTGCTCCCACATGGTCTCGTCCAGTGTGCGCCCGGTGAGCGGGTCCAGCTCCGAGAATCCGATCCGTACCTCGCCTTCCGGGCCCCCATACCGGAAGGCCGATGGCGCGGCGCACACACGCGCCACCAGGAGCGCCTCGTCGCTGAACACCGGATCACGGCCGAAGTGGCACAGGGCCCCGTCGACCTCCTCCGCTTCTCTGGTCCACACCTCCTCGCCGATACGGGTGTCGGTCACCGTGATCCTCGTCCGCTCCGCCTGGTCGGCTTCGGTGGGGGAGTCCACGCCGGCCAGCAGCAGAGTATCGGGGCGTTCGGGATCGATGAAGAGTTGTTCGCTCACTCCTTCGAGTTCGGTGTCCTCGGCGACATAGGGGGCGTTGGCGATCTCGAGTTCACCCGTGGCCGTGTCCAGGGCCCAGATGCGGTGGCGACCATCGGTGCCGGTCTGACGGTGGAAGGCCGAGCGCCCCTGCCCGAAGGTGCCGCTGGTCCCCGTCTCCTGGTGGGTGACCTGCAAGGCCCACAACTCCTGACCGTCGGCCCCATCGAGCCCGACCAGGCCGCCGCTCAGAGCCAGGACGGGGCCGTGGGAGCCCGTGAGGACCCGGTGCACCCCTCCTGAGTCGGTCGACCACTCCCAGACCTCCTCCTGCGGGTCGGTCGGGATCGCCGGGGCGGCTCCCGGGTCGCTGGTCGTCCGGTGGGCGAGAGGACCACCGACCGGCACCAGTATCGCGAGCAACAGCACCGGGACCAGTGTGGCCGCCCCCATCACCACGCCACTGACGGGCAGGGCGCGGCCGGTGCGTCGCCGAGAACCCAGGAGCAGGCCTCCGGCCACCAACCCGCACACGCTCATCATCTCCAGCACCGTGAGCGGAACCGAGGCGGAGGGGTCGACGGCGTCCGCGTCCAAGATCCGAGAGAACACTTCGAGGGGGACCCAGACCACGGCCGCGGCAGTCGCGACCAGAGCCACGAGCACAGAGAACGCCTGTGTGAGCCGGGCGGTGCGCGTGCTCCCACGATTCAGTGCCACGCCCACCACGACGACATAGATCACCAGGAGCACCCAGACCAGAGAGCTGCGCTGCCACACACCCGCGGCGATCCCGGTCAGGAAGGAGGCGTGGAACAGGCCTCGGGCGAAGGCGCCCCACCAGTCCTGCCATGAACGGGGAGCTTGGTCGGAGGTCTTCTCGGTCTCCTCCACCTGAAGGTCGGAGGTGTGAGAACTCTGGGACGGCGAGGCGGCGGGTGACAAGCGCGGGGGCTTCCCTTCCGGACGGCAGGGGTGGTTCGGTGCGGCGGGCGACCCCTCCCTTATACGCCACCGCGCACGATGCGCGGTGATCCGGTGCGCACTCGAGCCGGCGTCGGCCACGTCCGTACCGCTCGTGAACGCAGCCGCCCGCGACCATCGGTGGACGGACGGCCGTGTGTTCGAGGCTTCCCCCACCTCGAACGGGAGCAGGAATCCCGTCCTCTGATCAGGCGTCATGCGGACATGCGGATTCCAACGTCACCGGTGCCCGATACGGGATCGGTGGTCGCCGCGACCGCTCCCGCACGCGGACCAGTGCCGTTCCCCTCACCGACCACATCCGCCGGGCCCGGCGGCTCCGGCAGTACCGAGGAGGGCGGAACGGAGCGATCCGACGTCTCGGTCGACGAGGTGCTGGGACTTGCGAGGGCGGGAGCGGCGGCAGGCGTCGATCGGGTGGAGGGTTCGGGTGAGCAACCCACCGCGCGGAACCGCTCCACCATGGCTCGCGTCCCGAAGACGTGCACGGCACCCAGAGGTGGGAGCAGGGTGGGCAGGGCCCCCGGGTGAGAACCACGGAACGGGGATCCGGTGCTCGAACCGGATCCCCGCTCCACTGTTCCTCGAGCCCCTACTTGCCGCTGTAGACGGGGAACGTGCTGTGCTCGCCGTAGTCCTGCATGCGCAGACCCCGCAGGGCGTCCATGTCGTCTTCGGAGATGGCGAAGTCGACCTGGGCGTTGCTGCGCATGTGCTCGGGGTTCGCGGTCTTCGGCAGCGACACGGTCCCCAGCTGCAGGGTGTAGCGGATGCACAGCTGTGGGACGGTCACGCCGTACTTTTCGGCCAACGTCGCGACGGCCGCGTTCTTCAGCATCTGGCCGTGGGCGATGGGCGAGTACGCCTCCACGAGGATGTCGTTGCTCTGGCAGAACGCGATGAGCTCGGACGGGGTGTTGCCGACGTGGGCGAGTACCTGGTTCACCTGCGGCGCGACGGTGCAGTGTTCGAGGATGTTCTCCAGGTCGGTCCGCAGAAAGTTGGACACCCCGATGGAGCGGAGCCTGCCGGCCTCGTGGGCGTCCTCCAGGGCCCGCCAGGCCTCGCGGTTGCCTTCGGCGTAGTCGCCGCCGCGGAAGTCGGCCCAGGGCTGCGGGCTGTGGATGAGCATCAGATCGATGTGGTCCAACCCCAGCGCCGTGAGCGATCCGTCGATCGCGGCGGCCGCCTGGTCGTAGTCCTTGATCTCCGCGGCCAGCTTCGTGGACACGAACAGGTCGTCCCGGGCGACGCCCGCCGTGCGAACGCCCTCACCCACGCCGCGTTCGTTGCCGTAGGCCTGGGCCGTGTCGATGTTGCGGTACCCGATCCGGGCGGCGTCGCGGACCGCCTGCGCCGCCTTGTCGTCATCGATGAACCACGTTCCCAGGCCCAGCTTCGGAATGCTCACGCCGTTGGACAGCGTGGCGGTCTCGTTCAGGATCGTCATGCTCTGCTCCTTGGTGCTCGGCTTGCTGCGCTGTCCGTCGGTGCCGGTACGAACCACTCGCTGTGGGCGTTCTCGCCGGGCACCTCGACGGCGATGTGGATGAATCAGCGGTCGGCCTCGGTCGCGTGCCCGTCGTGACGGGCAGGATCCACCCACCGCTGGAGAAGGTGTGGTGGGTGTGCCGGTCGGTGCGGCAGCCGGGCTCGAACGTCACGTCCCCGATGGCGGCGCCGTGGGTGGTGAGCTGTTCGGGTGGCTTGGCCCGCCGGTGTTCTCGGCTCGGCCGGTTCCTCTCACGTCCGTGATCCCACGCGACGCGCATGGTGCGTGGTTCATCGACTCCATGGTGCTGCGTCGGGACCAGGAGTGGCAGTGGAGGGGAACATCCTGGGAGATTTCCCTCCCCTTCTGTACGGCCAGGTACTGAACGCGCGACCAGCGCGACCGGGCCGGTTCATCGACCCCTCGCATGCGAGGTGCTCCCCGACCCGACCAGGACACCGTCGACGAGAACGCGAGCGAGCCGAGCCGGCTCGTAATCAGGGGCAGCGCCGCCGATGCAGAGGTTTCCGACGCCTCGGAGCAGCGTATAGGCGCTGATCGAGGCGCCGGAGGGAACAGCGGCTTCGAGGAGGTCGGAGCAGACGGGCACGAGGCGGTCGACGAAGTATCGATGCAGAGCGGCGGAGTCCTCCGCGTCGCCGTTGAGCGCGTCCGCCAGCCCGTGCTTCGTCACGAGGAACTCGACGAAGATCGCGATCCACGACTGGAGGGCCTCCGCGGGGGTCGGGCTCTCGCGCAGGAGAACCGGCCCGGCCTCCGCCGCCGCGTCGACCTGGTGGCGGTACACGGCGACGACGAGATCCGCACGGGTCGGGAAGTGGCGGTAGAGGGTTCCCATGCCCACACCCGCCCGCTGTGCGACCTGGCGAACGGGCGCGTTCACACCCGACTCGACGAACACCGCGGCCGCCGCATCGAGAAGTTGTTGCTGGTTGCGGACCGCATCTCGGCGCTTGCCGCGCGCCGGCACATGAGCGTCAGTCACGCCTGGAACCTCCTGGTTGATATCCGGAGCATTGCTCCGTATAGTTCCGGAACGATGCTCCACTTCATTGTGCCGGAGTCCGACCGTTCGAGAAAGTGATCACCATGTCCTCTTCCACCGGCATCGCCGACTCGGCGATCGTCGCGTCCCTCGATGCCGTACTCGGAGCCGCGCACCCGGTCCTCTCGGTGGCCCCGGTCGCCCTGGAATCTCCCGGCCGGGACTTCCCCCTGCAGGTACGCGTCTCCGCGCCCCGCTCCGGTGCACACCTGCCGGTGCTGCTGTTCTCCCACGGCAACGGCTGGTCTCTCGATGGCTATGCGCCCTTGACGGCGTACTGGGCATCGCAGGGGTTCGTCGTCGTGCAACCCACACATGTGGACTCGCGCCGCAACGGCGTCGGATTCGATGACGAGCGGTTCGGTGCCATCTGGACGCGCCGCTACGACGACCTGGTCCGTGTCCTCGATCAGCTCGACACCATCGAAAGCGCACTCCCGGGGCTCGCCGGCCGCATCGACCGGAGCACGGCGGTCGCGGCCGGGCACTCGTGGGGCGGGCAGACGGTGCAGATGCTTCTCGGCGCACGCATCGTCGACGCCGACGGCTCTCTCGGGATGGACCGCCGAGAAGAGCGGGTGAAGGCGGGCGTACTGATGGCGGCGACCGGGGTCGGCGGTGAGGAACTGCACCCGTTCGCGAAAGCGCACTTCCCGTTCATGAACCCCTCGTTCGCGCAGCTGAGCGCACCGACCCTGGTCGTGGCCGGTGATCACGACCAGTCCGCGATGTCCAGCCGCGGCCCGGACTGGTTCACCGACGCCTACCACCAGAGCCCTGGTGCGACCGACCTGCTCACCCTGTTCGGAGCCGAGCACTCGCTCGGCGGCATCGCCAACCACGAAGCGGTCGAGACCACCGATGAGGACCCCGAGCGTGTCGCCGTCCTCGCTCGCCTCGGAGCGGCGTACCTGCGCGCGGCCGCTACCGGGGACACCGCTGTGTGGGATCGCGCTCGTGAGGCCTTCGCGCACGAGGGCACGGCGGTAGGACGCATCGACAGCAAGTGACCCATGTGGGGCGGCCGGCCACGACCAGCCGCCCACGAGGGCCCTCTGTGCCTGAACGGTCAGGTCAGGCGCCCTGCCGTGAAGTGATCGCCGCCACGAGGACTTGTCGATAGTGGGCGTTCGCCTGGCATCGAACGGTCTGCGGGGCGCCTCGTCGGCACGAGCGAATCGTGCCTGAGTGCAGTGATCGTGTTTGCCCGCCGGGGAATCGGTTAGTGCCGCCATTGAGCACCCGCGTGCGACCGGAAGTGGCCGGGAGCCGAGCGTGGGTGCGGGACCGAACGCCATCGAGGGGCGTTGCGTTCGGTCGTGCCGGGCCTCCGGTCTGGGGAGAGGCGGAGGCCCGGCGCAGGTGTGTGTCCCCCGCGCGACCGTGTGTCGCGCGGGGGACCCCCTGCCGGTGCTCGTCCTTCCGGTCGCGTGCGGGCGTCCACTGACGCTTCGCATCCAGGTCGCGCGCGGTGGGCGGCGGATCCGCGACCACAGCTCTGCGATCTGAGGCCCCGAGCAACGCCGACCCTTCGCGGCTCACCACCTTCGCGGACGTGGTCATCGCACGCGCCATGCGTCCGGCATCCTGCCGGACGGGTGGAGGCCTGTCTCCTGTCGCGGTTCAGCGGGCTCGGTCGATCACAGTGGGTTCGCCCGGGTCGAGCTGCTTTCGGGAGACCGAGGGCTCCCTGCGTCGAGGGGCCGTGTTCGTCGACGTGGCGATGGCTGATCGGTAGCGGACGGTCCTCGAAGCGTCCGGGCGGGTCACTTTCGCCCTGGATCGCCAGGTCTAGGAAGATCCACCGGTGTCGTCGTTCGAAAAGCGCAGTAGCGCCTTGCCCGTATGGGTCCCGGACCATGCGAGCGCCGCGCGGACCTGGTCGAAAGGAAACCGGCGGGCGATGTCGGTGCTCAAGGTCCCGTTCTCGATGAGTGAGAAGACCACCGCGAAGCGATCCCGAACGCCCTCCTGATCCCCGCCGTGGACCAACGAGCGCAGATGCAGGAACGTCGGCTCCGTTCCGGCGGGCAGCCGTGTGGAGTCGATGGGCCGGCCGGAGAGCAGCCCGTAGCCGACGAGTTTCGTGCGGCCGGTGTGCACGGCGGTGGCCACCTCGACCGCGTGGGTTCCGCCGACCGCGTCGAACACGACCGAGGCTCCCGCGGAGGCCTGGTGGAGTCGGTCGGTCCAGTCCGGCCGGTCGGCGCGGATGACGGTCTTCCACAGGTGCGGTCGGCGGATCCGGCTGAGCCCATTGCGCACGACGCCGACCGGGGGCACGCCCCGAAGCCGCAGTAGCGCGGCGAAATGATCGGCGATCGTCGACGACGCCGCGGTGATCACCACCGGACGGTGGTCGGTGACGAACCGTTCCACACCGTTGAGCGCGGTCAACGGGTTGACGAACGACGTCGCCGCCTGTTCGTCGGGGATGGTGGGTGGTACCGGAACGCAGTCCTGGACGCGGACGTCCCGCAGGGTCGACCAGGCTCCCGACGATCGGATCGGCACGACTCGGTCGCCGATCGCGAAGCCGCACCCGGGGTCGGCGTCGGTGACGACGCCGACCCCTTCGAAGCCTGCCCGGAAGGGGAACACCGTCCGCGCGTAGGCACCCGAGATCGTGATCAGGTCCGACGGGTTGATCGCCGCGGCCAGCATCCGTACCCGAACGAAGCCCTGGCGGCGAGTCGGTACCGATTCCCGGCGCACCGATGTGACGAGATGCGCGGCGCCCGGTGCGTCGGCGATGGCGGTCCACGCGAAGTCCATGTCCCCATGTTCCCTCACTCCGCGCGAGGGCCGGTCCAGTCACCCCCGACGAGCTGGAGGCACCGGCCGCCCCACTGCACACGGAGCGGCGCTGGGCCGGGCGCCGGCGGAAGGGAGTGGGCCTGGACGGCCCCGGCGCACCGCCAGAGGGTGCCTCGCGGTGAAAGCCCGAATTCCTCTGGCCTCGGGGAGAACCGGAGGCCGGGTCGGTGGCATCCCAAGGTACGTGCCCCAGCCCCCGAACAAGCGCGTTGACGCCGCCCCCGCCATCTGGTTTCGTACAAAGGCCCGTTTTCTGCGGGCCCCCCGACATCAGCGATACCGCCCCCACCTCCCGTGCCGCCGGAGGCCGGAAGCGTTCTCGGTAGAAGGAGTACGTGGATGGTGAGCCGCCAGACGGCCCCGACCGGTTCCGACCCGGCCGAACGAGGCCGTTCCCGACGCCTGCTCGGCACCCTCGCTCGACGCACACGCGCCGGATCCTCGGGGCTGGTGCTCGGCATCATGGCCACGGCCCTGGTCAGCACCGCCTTCGGGGTCGGGGCACTGGGGCAGTCCGACGACGTGTCCGACGGTGCCGCGTGGCTGTGGAACGCCGCCACCAACGAGGCGGTCCGGATCAACGGCCACAACGCGGAGATCGACCTGGTCGCCTCGCTGCCCGAGGCCGGCGGCGCACGTGTCCAGGTCGAGCAGAACGACGAGTACCTGCTCCTCACCGACCCCGAAACGGGCAAGGTCACCTCGGTCGACCTCAACGAACTCGGCTTCTCCGGCAAGCTCGAACTGGGCTCCGGAGACTTCGGCGTCGTGCTCGGTCGGGAGAGCGCCGTGGTCATCGACCGCCAGGGCGGCGAGATCAGGGCCGTCGACCCCGCCACCCTCCAGGCCACCGGTGCCGCGCTGACCCTGGAAGGGCCGTTGGTGGGCGGAGCCTTCGACGACTCCGACACACTGTGGGTCGGTGCGCCCTCCCAGGGCCACGCGGTCGGCATCACGGTCGCGGAGGGCGAGGCGACCGTCACCCAGACCGTGGCCGTGGCCTCGCCCGGTTCCGACATCGGCGTCACCGTGTTCGACGACGGCGCGCTCGCCGTGGACCGGGGCGGCGCACAGGTGGTGGCCATGCGCGACGGCGACGACCCCGTGATGGTCACCATGCCCGCTCCGATGGCGGACTCGGCCATGCCCGCCCGCACGCGTGGGGAGATGGCGGCCGTCACCAAGACCGATGACGACGAGATCGTCACCCTCCTGCACCCCTACGGTGCGGCCGAGACCACGCTCTTCCCCGTGGGTCGGCCGGACAGCGGCATCGGGGTTCCCTTCGCCGGGCGCGTGTACGTGCCCTTCGAGGCCGAGGGGGTCGTCCGTTCCTACGCACCGAACGGTCGGGAGCTCGACACCCTCACCCTGCCGGGAGCCGAGGGGCCGCTGGAGCTGGAGGCCCGAGAGGGCAGCCTGTTCGTGAACGCCCCCGACACCGGTGTGGCCGCCGTCGTCGACGAGACCGGCCAGGCCACCCTGGTGGACACCGACGAGGTGCCGCCGGGGCCCGGAGAGATCCGGGGTGACGCCCCCGCTGACCAACCCGAGTCGGGGGCACCGGCCCCCGCTCCCCAGAGCGGGTCGAACCCCGAGGCCGAAGGTGGTTCCGGCGGGCAGGGCGGGGGCTCCGGCGACGGTCCGACCGGCGATGCCGATGCGGGCACCGAAGGCGGCACCGGTTCCGGAGACCGCTCCGTCGGCCCACCCGGCGCCCCCACACCCGTCACGGCCCAGGCGGGCGACGGCAGCGTCGAACTCGGCTGGCCCGAGGCCTATTCTCCGGACGCCCCCGTGGAGTCCTACGAGATCACCTGGGAGGGCGGCGAGACCACCGTCGACGGTTCCGCACTGGACACCGTGGTCACCGGCCTGGACAACGGCACCGCCTACCGCTTCCGGATCCGCGCCACCAACGAGCACGGAACCGGGCCCGCGGCGCAGTCGCCCCAGGTCACGCCGGACGAACAGGCGCCCGGACCGCCCGGCGCGGTCACGGTCGAGGTCACCGGTAACGAGACCGCGACCGTGTCCTGGGCCGGCCCCGACAACGCCGTCGACTACCTGGTGTCCGTGTCCGCCGAAGGCGGAGCGAGTGCCCCCAGCGACCGCACCACGGGGGAGACCTCACTGGAGGTCACCGGCCTCTCGGCGGGGGCGACCTACACGTTCACGGTCACCTCGCGCGGCTCGGGCGGTGTCACCGGCGACTCCGCCACGAGCGACGCGGTGACCATGCCCGAGGTCCAGGTGGGCACACCGGGACAAGTCGCGCACAACGTGTCGGGCACCACCGTCACCGTCAGTTGGACGGCGGCCGAGAACGCCGAGGCCTACCGGATCACTCCACACGGGGACGGTGTGGTGATCGGTTCCGAGACCACGGTCGATGCCGAGGCCCTGACTCATTCCTTCACACGAGACGACGAGCGGTGCTTCTCCTTCACGGTCACCGCTCTTGGCGCGGGGGACACAGAGGGCGGGTCATCTCGGAGTACCCCCGCTTGCTCGGCACCGTTCGAGTGAGTACCACGCACGAGCCGCCCGGGAGGGTGACCGATCCGATGACCGACATGAAGAGCCCTCGTCGCTGGGGAGTTTGGACCGCCGCCTGTGTTCTGGGCGTGACCGGTCTGCTCTTGAGCGGTGCGACCGCGGCGCAGGGCCAAGACCCCGCCGAGCGATGCACCGCCGCTCATCCCCACGCGGGAGAGGTACCTCGGTACACCACCAACGTCGCGGGTGGGTGGCCGCACCCCATCCCAGGTGACCCCGGGGGACAGGTGTCCCTCTTCTATGAGTCGGAACGCGGCTACAACTGCGTGTTGGTGGTCTCCAACGGTGGTGCCACTTACCTGGACGTCGGGATTCGCACCGAGAACGGCGAACCGGAGACCACAGTGGTCCCGTCCGGCACTTCGACCGAACCTCTCCTGATCCCAGCCCAGGGTGAGTGTGTACAGGTCACAGCAGCCGTCGGGGAACGTTCCGAGACGTTCCCCTTCGGGAACTGCGGCGTGTGACCCGGGCCTGCGCCTCCTGACCGGAGACGGCTGTCGGGGTGGGGTGCTCGGCCGCCCCACCCCGACATGCCCGTTCCTACTCCGTGGGGTCGGTCCAGGCCACCTGGACCTGTTCGGGTGGGAGCCCTCTGCGGGCCGAGAGCGCGCGCCCCGGGGGCAGGCGCCGGGAGACGACCCCGTTGGCGAGCCGGCCCTCCATCCGGTCGCCCGAGAACAGCAGTCCCGGGGTGGCCATGTCCGTCAGCGTCTGGGAGACCGGATCGAACATCGCCCGTGAGGCACCGCCGGTGCGCCGGGCCGTGATCAGGTGCAGGCCCAGGTCGGCCCCCTGCGTGAGCAGATCCGCCAGCGGGGTGAGGGGGTTGTTGCGACCCGCCACCAGGTCCAGGTCGTCGACGAAGATGAACACCTCCAGCCCTTCCCACCAACTGCGTTCCCGAAGCTGACGTGGGGTGACGTCCGGGCCGGGCAGGCGCTTGCGGACCAGCCCGGCCAGCTCACGTGCGACCCCCTCGGTCTGTTGGGGGCTGGTGCTGTAGGCCAGCAGGTACTCCTGCGGCACCAGGCCCAGGTGGGCGCGCCGGTAGTCGACCATCACCACGCCCACCTCGCTGGCCGGGCGCCGGATCACCTGCGTGGCCAGCGCCCGGATCAGGGTGCTCTTGCCGGACTGGGGGTCCCCGTAGACCACGAGGTGCGGGTCCTCGTGGGGGCGGTACAGGGCGGGGCCGAGATCGCTCTCCGCCATGCCCATGACCGGTTCCGGTCCCTCGTGATGGGGGAGGAGCTCCGCCAGGGTGACCAGTTCGGGCAGAACCCGCACCCGGCGGACCGGGTGGTAGGGCCATCGGTCGGTGATTCTGACCAGGGCGTCGCGCACACCGTCGCCCAGGTCGGCGTCCTCGACGATCCCGTCCAGCCGTGGCAGCGGCACCTGGACGAACGACTCGTCCGAGCGCAGCCCGCGCCCGGGCACGTCCTTGGGCATGCGCTCGGCGACCTTGCGACCCAGCTGTGAGTCGTAGGGGTCCGTCAGTCGCAGCTCGAAGCGTCCGCCGAACAACGACTGGAGTTTCGTCCTGACCTGGTTGGACGAGGCACTGGTGAGGACCGTGTGCACACCCAGGGAGGGGCCGCGCGAGACGATGTCGGTGAGGGCGTCGTCGACGTCGGGGAACGCCTCCCGCACCCCCGCCCAACCGTCGATGAACAGGAACACGTCTCCGTAGGTCCCCGCGGGGAGCCCTCCCTCGGCACGCGCCCGGCGCAACGCGGCCGGCGAGTCCAGCCGCGAGCGGCGGAAGACCTGCTCCCGTTGGTCCAGCTGGGCGCGCACGTCCGCGAGGATGCGCTGGACGAGTTCGGGGTCCGAACGGCCCGCGACACCGGCCACGTGGGGCAGTTCGGCGAAGGGTGCGAGCGACCCTCCGCCGAAGTCGATGGCGTAGATCGCCACCCGGCCGGGCGGGTAGCGCCAGGCCAGGCCGGCGATCAGGGTCCTGATCATGGTCGACTTGCCCGACTGGGGCCCGCCGAGGACCACGATGTTGCTCTCACCACCGGTGAAGTCCAGGTCGGCGGCGCACTGGCGCTGTTCGCGGGGCAGGTCCGCCAGCCCGATGATGGCCCGGACCTCCTCCGGAGCGGGCTCGACCGGCGACCCGTCCGGGGCGGTCCGGGTCTCGTCGAGACGTTCCAGCAACCCGTCGAGGGTGAGGACGGTGGGCAGGGGAGGGACCCACACCGGCCGCACCGGCGGTGCGCCCGAGTCGACGATCCGGTCGACCGCCACCTGGAGCGTGGTGGGGGCCTCCTGCGCGGCCTCCTCTCCGGTGCCGGTCTCCTCCTCCACCCGGCCGGTGTCCCGGACCAGTGCTCCCAGTCCGTTGAAGGAGATCAGCGGGAACACCCGGGGCACCTCCTCCACCTTGTCGCGGGCGGGCGGCACGTAGGGCTGGGAGACCATGGCCGCCTTGAACCGCTCGAACACGGTCGTGTCGACCTTCAGGTAGCCCGATCCCGGTTCGGGCGGCAGGTGGTAGGCGTCCCCGACCCCGATCGCCTCACGGCTCTCGGCCTCGGAGAAGGTCCGCAGACCGATCCGGTAGGACAGGTGCGACTCCAGCCCCTTGATCTTGCCCGACTCCAACCGCTGGGTGGCCAGCAGCAGATGCACGCCGATGGACCGCCCGATCCGCCCGATCGCCACGAACAGCTCGGCGAAGTCCGGGTGCGCGGTGAGCAGTTCGGAGAACTCGTCGATGATGACGAGCAGGTGGGGGAGCGGTTCCAATTCGGGCCGTCGTGCCCGCGCACTCTGGTAGGCGTGCAGGTTGGGCAGGTTGCCGGCGTCCTTGAGGACCTGCTGGCGCCGGTTCAGCTCACCGAACATGGCCTCGCGAAAACGCTCCACCAACCCGTCGTCGTCGGCGAGGTTGGTGATGAGTCCCGCGCTGTGCGGCAGCCGGTCGGTGTCGGCGAAGGTCGCTCCGCCCTTGAAGTCCACCAACAGGAGGGCGAGCTGTTCGGGCGGGTGGTTGATGACCAACGAGGCCACCAGGGTGCGCAGCATCTCGGACTTGCCCGAACCGGTGGCCCCGACCACCAGTCCGTGCGGCCCCATGCCGCCGAACGCCGACTCCTTCAGGTCCAGCAGGACCGTGTTCGACTCCGGCCCCACCCCGATCGGCACCCGCAGGAAGTCTCCGGTGCCGCGGGGACGCCAGGCACGCACGGTGTCCAGCCGGGCGACGTCGGGTACGCCCAGGATCTCGGGCAGGCCCACCGTGGCGTGCATGGCGTCGGAGCCCTCGCCCGCGACCAACCGCAGCGGGGCCAGGGTGCGGGCCACCGTGGTGAGCAGATCCCGACCGGCCCGGTCGGCACGCCCCACCAAGGGCGGATCCTCCTCCACCGGTGCGGCCAGGCCGGGCCCGCCCCGGGTCGGTTCGCGGTCCTCACGAAGTGTGCCGTCCTCGGACACGTACAGCCGCGTGTCCACGTGCCCGGGTTCCTCGCGGCGGTCTCCCACCAGGAAGATCACGTGCACGCCGATGTCGGCCAGGGAGTCCACCGGCGGTTCGGCGGACAGCCCGGACAGGGTCGCCTGGAACTCACCGTCGACGATCAGCACCAGCCGTCGGGTACCCGGCCCGGGAGGGGTTCCACGTCGACGCTGCATGTCGATCGTGCGCTGTTCGATCTCCGCCGACAGCAGTTCGGTCATCTCCACGGTGTTGCCCGCCACCAGGCGGGCGGGCAGGGGACCGTCCTGGGCTCCGTCGAAGGTGGTGTGGGGCAGCCACTTGAGCCAGTCCCACTCCTCGGTCAACCTCTGGTGGCGCACCACCCCCAGGCGCACGTCCTCAGGGGAGGAGAACGTCACCAGCTGCGCCGCCAGGGCGCGGGCGACGTCCCGGGTCACCGCCCGGTCGCCCACCAGCGACACCACCCCGCTCTCGCGCAGCCCCAACACCAAGGGCTGTTCGGAGACCTCGGCGTACAGGTCGACGATCTGTTCGGCGATGCCCTGACAGACGGGGTCGTAGACGATGAGCGGGTTGGTGCGGTCGATGTTGAGCCCGAGGCGGCGCGCCAGCGGCCGGGAACCCTGGCCGATCCGTAGGCGGAGGAAGTCGGGGTCGCCCGCCCGCCGTTCCCAACGTCGGGCGGTGAGCCTGGCCGTCTCCGTCAGCAGGTGCGGTTCCGGGTGGTGGAACAGGGACGCGGCCCGTTGCAGGCCGGCCA
Organism: Nocardiopsis sp. MG754419; assembly: GCF_018207095.1. Classification (GTDB taxonomy): domain Bacteria; phylum Actinomycetota; class Actinomycetes; order Streptosporangiales; family Streptosporangiaceae; genus Nocardiopsis. The sequence goes on from NZ_QOCZ01000085.1 coordinate 17,802, forward strand.
CCTCCCGCACGGTCTCACGCAGGTGGTCGAGGTAGTCCAGATACCGTTCCCGCTGCTCCCTCATGCGCTTGCGGGGGCCGTTGCGCTGGGCGACGAACATGACGATCCCGACCGCGACGCTGGCCAGCATGATCATGGCTCCGGCGACCGCGAACAGCGGACGGTTGCCCAGGGTGATGGTCATCATCAGGGAACCGGAACCGGTGATGATCGGCATGATGATCATCGCCGAGGAACTGGCGGCCGGGGGGTTCTCCGGCAGCTGGGGCGGCGTCGCGATGACCAGGGGCTCCCGGCCGGGGTCCGGGACCGCGGTGCGCGCGGGCCGGTGAACCAAGGTCGTAGTCACGGACACCTCTCCTGTCACGTGCGCCCGGAACGCCCGGTACGCACTCTTGCTAACGTGATGATCCCGCGCCCCGAGGCGCCGAACAACCGGCTTTCTCGGGCCTGTGGACGACCGGACCACGGTCGGGTGGGATCCGCGCGCGGGCACTTCGGTTCGCGAGCGTCCCAGGACGGCCGTGTGCCGTGGAGAGTCGATGTCGAGCACGGGGGAGCCCCAGGTGAGCGGATACTGCCGGGTCACGGTGACGGGCCCGGACCGGTGGGCCGACCTGGTCCTGCCCGGGGGCGTGTCGGTGGCGGCGTTGATGCCGCAGGTGGTGCGTGTGTGCTCTCCGGGCGACGACGGGCTCCGGTCCGCGGGCTGGAGCCTGGTCACCGTGGAGGGCACCCCGGTGCCCGCGGGCGGCTCCCTCGCCGACGCCGGTGTGCGCGACGGCGACGTCCTGCTCCTCGACCGTGTCACGGCCCCGGACCGCCCGTCCTTCGTGGACGACGTGCGGGGCACCGTGGAGGACCGGATCGACGAGCGGGCATGGCTGTGGAAATCCTCCACCACGTTCGGCTTCGGGTTGGCCCTGGTGGCGTTGGGGCCGCTTTTGCTCACGGTCGGCCTGACCTTCCTTCGTACCTCGCCGCTCGACCTCACCGTCGCTCTGCTGGGACTCCTGACCGCGCTGGGGGCCCTGTGGCTGTCGGGCTCGCGCTCGCTCCCCGGGGTGGCCCAGATCGCCCAGGTCGCGGCCTGCGGTTGGGGCGCCCTGACCGTGGTCCTCGCCGTCCTGGCGGTGAGTACCGCGCCGGCCTCGCCCGTCACACTGGCGCTCCTGGCCTGTTTCGGGGCGTTGGCGGCCTCGGCCGCGGGCTGGGCGCTGGTCAACGCCCTGCTGCCCTACCTGGCCGGGCTGAGCGTGCTCACGGTGTGCGCGGGGCTGCTGGTGGCCTTCGGGCTGTTCGCGGACGGCCCCATGGCGGTGCGGTTCCTGGCCGTGCTCCTGGCTCTGGGGATCGGTGTGCTGCCCCGTATGGCGCTGGCGTTGGGAGGTCTGTCCGGTCTGGACTACGAGGTGCGCCAGGTCGGTCGGACCGAGAACGGACGCTTCGAGGAGAGCCTGGCCACCAGTGACCGGATGCTGCTCGGCACCCTGCTGGGCGTCGCCGTCGCCTCGGCGGTCGCGATCTGTCTGCTGGCCTTCGCCGGGGACGGCGGCCGCGATCTGGTGCTCGCGCTGCTGGTGTCGCTGGCCATGGTGATGCGCTCACGTCTGTTCGACCGGGTCTCCCACGTGCTGCCGGTGCGCCTGGCCGGCGTGGTGGGCCTGGGCGCGACCGGGGCGGGTGCGGCACTGGAGTACCCCTGGGCGCTCGGCGCGCTTCCGGTCGTGGCCCTGGTGCTGTGCGCGGCGGTCGCCGCGCTGGGCATGGTGCGCCTGACCGACGTGCCCCGCGCGTCGATCAGGCGCCTGCTCAACGGGGTGGAGGTGGCCGTCGTGGCGGCGATGTGCGTGGCCGCCGTCTGGGCCCTGGGCGTGTACGAAGTGGTGACCACCATCCGCGTCGGCGGCTGACCCGGCGTGCTCGGGACGGCAGGGTCGGTGACGCCCGTGCCGTCCCGGTGACACGTTCACCTAGTTCTTCGGGCTTCCCACGTTCTCCACGTAGTCATCCTTCTTGATATCGGCGCTGAGGGCGTTGATCACCTCGTAGTAACCGGCGTAGTAGTCCTTTGAGTAGTCGGCGGCCACTTCTCGGGCCCCGCGATCGGTTCCGTCCGGGAAGGTGATGGCCGCCTCTTCACTCCCCAGCAGGCGGTCGAGGGCGGTGTCGGGGCTGATGCCGGTCTCGCGGTCTCGCGATCCGGTCCTTTCACGGGTGTCGAACTCGTAGTAGTCCACGATGTTCCCGTCCTCGGTGAGAAGCTGCGGGCTGACCTGCTCCACCTGCTCGGTGCTGATCTGTCCGCTCCTGACCATTGCGTCGACCAGGTCCAGCTTGACCTTGTAGTCGTGGTTCAGCTGGGAGTAGGTGCGGCCGTAGTCGTTCGCGCCGAACGCGTGCGTTGAGTCGTCCCCGACGCCCGCGTCGATCGCCTCCGCGAAGTTGTTTCCGTTCACCGACTGGTCGACGCGGTCGTTGAACTCGAACGTCGCGGCGGTGATTCCCGCGATCGCGAAGCCGCCCGGCCCCGGTGGCAGTACGTTGGCGGCACCGAAGGCCAGCCCGCTCGCCACGGCGATCCGACGTTTGGCGTCCACCGCGGCCTGGGTCTCGGCGTTGTCCATGTCGATGCTGCGGTCCAGGGTGTCCGTGCGCACGGCGGCATCCAAGAGGGCACGGAAGGTCGCGTTTCGGTAGGCGATGTCCGCCTGCTCGTCCTCGCCCAAGAGCCGGTGGGTGCTGTCCAGGTCCAGCGCGCTCGCTGCCCCATAGAGCTCCTTCACCGTGTCGTCGTCGGCCGCCGCGTACTGGAGGAATCGCTGGCGCTCTGTGTAACCCAGATACATCTCGCCGTTGCCTTCCCCGGGGAGGTTGGAGTTGCCCGGGGCTCTGAAGTCGTCCAGGTAGGCCAGCGCCACATCGCCGAAGGCGTCGGCCAGTGCCGGGTTCACCCGACCGAAGGCGGCGTCGGGGTATTCCACCTCGATCTCCTCACCGTCGACTTCGACCGTCTCCTTGACCGTGACCCCGGTGTTGGTGAGGGCGTCATAGACGGCGTCATCGCCCGTGGTCATCTGAATCAGACCCTCGGCCGCTTCCCGGGCCAACCTCTGCCTCCCGCCGTCATCGCTCTCCGCGCCGTCAGGGATCCAATCGATGAGGCCGGCGGCGGCCGCGCCGTCGTCACCCCATTCGTGGGTGTACAGGGACACGAGCGCGTCGGAGGTGGTCCCGAAATCGGGCAGAGACGCGCTCTGGTAGCGGCGGTCACTGCTGTTCTCCCACGGTGGTGTCGCCGTGTCCGTCAGGATCCGGTGGTTGGCCTCCTCGTTGCGGGTCGTCACATCGAGCAGAGCGGAGATCCCGGCGTCGTCCACCGCGTTCAGGTCACGGGCGCCGTCCTGGTCCAGGTAGTGGCCGATCGCCAGCGTCGTGTTCGAGGAGAACTCGGTTCCGCCGCGCAGGTTCGGGTCGGCGTGCGAGAACAGCTCGCCCAGATCCCGAGCGTCCCTCAACCAGTTGTGCGCGTCGTTGGCGAAGAGCCGACCGCCCTCGCTGTCGCCCGTCCGGGTGGGGATCCCACCGGCGAAGTCCTGCACACTCTCCGGCAGCAGGTACTGGCCTCCGCCCACCGACTCGTCCGAGAGCACCAGGAGGCCACCGGCCACGGCCTCCGCGAACCCGGCTCGCTCGGCCTCGCTCCAGTCGGGTCCGTCGTTTCCCTCCAACCACGGCATGAGCCGCACCACACCGTGGGGCGACCGCTCTTCGAGCTCTCCATGGAAGGCCTGGAGGAACTCGATCTCCTCTTTGCTCAGAGTGGTCCGGTGCCTGGTGACCTCGTAGTGTTGACCGACGAGCGATGCGTTGGCCTCCTGGAGGGCGGCGGCCTTGGCGTTGACCGCGCCGAGCGTGGCCATGATCTCGTGGAACCGGCGGTCCGGATCCTTGTCACCGTTCAGGTACGGGTCCAGGTCCCGGGCCATGACCTCGGCCTCCTTCTTGGAGACCGGGAGCGGGGTGTCCGCGTCCACACCGAGGATGTTGTGCGCACCCCAGCCCAGAATGCCCGCCTCCACCAGGACCTTCAGGTTGCTCGGTTCCGGGCCCTCGTCCAGCATGGTCGCGCGCCGGCCCGCCGTCTCGAGCAGTTCCTCCTTGAGCTCCCGACCGAGGCGTTGGTACCGGTCGAGAATGGTGGCCTCCCGTACCCGGTAGTTCTCGTTCTGGAGGGTCATCGTCTCGAGCGAACCTTCGCTCACGAAGCCGTCGGAGTTGAACAACAGGGGGAATTCGGCCCGGAGTCGGGTGATCTCCCCGTCACAGGCGTCGATCAGGCCGCGTCGGTCGCTCCGGAAGTCGTACACGTCCTGGAGCCACTGCTCGGCCACGCCCGCGGCGTAGGTCACCACCATGCAGGCCTTGCGCCACTCCTTCTCGTTGTAGGAGGCGGCGGAGGTGATGTCCTCGCTGATGATGTCGGTGAACTCCTTGGCGGTGCCGGTGATCGCGCCGGTGCCGATCTCCGCGTCCCCCAGCACCCGGCCCGCCAGAACCCACGTGGCCTTGCACTGCTCGCTCAAGGTCACGGTGTTCACGTCGGTGTTCGGTGGATCGAAGGCGCCCGCGGAGGCCGTGCGTGCGCCTTCGGAGGGGTGGCCGCCCTGCGTGAACGTCATGTCGGCTGTTCTTCCTTGTCATGGGGGAGGGGTCGATCGAAGGACGCGTGAACCGGGGGCGGAGGCACGCGGGGAGGCGGGACCGAGGCGGCGGGACCGGGGAACCTCACCGCTCGCCCCGGTTCACCTCGCGCAGGAGATGACCGGTGTCGTAGTCCTGCGAACCAGCCGACCGTAGGGCCTCGGGGGACAGCACCTTCGGCAGGTCGGAGACCGCCCTGGTGTCCAACGGTGACTGCGGGAAGGGGGCGAACCCGCCGGTCGCCTCGTGGTCGGTGCCGCTGATGCGCTCGGCGGCGGCCTCGGCGTTGGTCGCGAGGGTGGTGCCGTTCTCCTCGACCGTCCGCACCGCCTGTTTGTGCGCGATGTAGTAGTCGGAGAAGGCGCCGTTGATCCTCGTTTCCAGGGACTCGGTGTCCAGGTTCTCCGCCACGGTCTCGAACCTCTGGGAGACCCCGTTCAGGGCGGAGTTCAGGCGTTCCGCGATCCGCGCGGCCGCCCTGGCCTCGTCGGTGTTGGCGCCGACGTCCGTACCGCTCATGACCCGCCCCTCGTCGATTCCGGAGTTCGTCGGTGCCGGGCCCTGGGGAGGGCCCGACCCGGCGGCGCACCGGAGGAATGTCAGTGACCTGTGGGACGCACACCGCGGCGGTTTGGATCTGAGACGAACACGACATGTCCTGGTTCGGCCATTTACCGCCTTGAACACCCCCTTCGCGTTGACAGGAGTCCCGGCGTTCACTACTTTCCGGTGCGAGTCGCTATCTATGGCCGCAATCCGGCTTCCCCGGACTCTGCGCAGCGACCACGCCCCTGAACCGGCGTCGAGCACGCGGGTGACGGGGCGGTCGACGGGGAGAGGACGGACGGATGAACCAGAGGGTCGGCACAGAGGAGTCCACCTCCCTGTCCCAGGGCGGTACCCGCCTCGACGAGCAGAGCAGGGGCCTCAGTGACCGGATGCAGTCCCTGATCGACGTGCTGGACCAGGACGGCCAGGCACTCCAGGGCAACGCGCTGCGCGCCTATCGGCAGGGCCAGGCCGAACTGGTCGCGGGCTTCCAGGCCCTGACCGCCTGGTGCGATAAGTACGGGGTCAATCTCAACCTCGGCCAGGAGAAGATCAACTCCGCCGACGCCCGGAGCGAAGAGGACTTCGCCAAGGCCCAGACCGAGCTCACCCATCTGAGCCGACCGATCTGAGCGTCGTTTTCGGAACCGGTAGGGAACAGCACCACAGGGAGAGGCCGCACCATGAGTGTGAACAAGTACGAGGTCGGCGCCGACATCGACAAGCTCGATCAGCTGAGCGTCGACCAGCGTCAGTACCTGGGATACTTCCAGGCGATCATGCAGGAGATCGACACCCAGACCAAGGACACCGTGTCCAGGTTCGAGGGCGGTGACGAGGCCTTCCAGGCGAGGGCGGCCGAGTTCAACAACGCCTTCGAGATGACCAACCGCGGCTTCTCCAAGATGATCGACGCCGTCGACGGAACGGTGGACGGGTACCGCGAGACCAAGAGCTACCTGGACAACCTGTTCGAGTGAGCCACTCCTACGGGACCCCGGGCACGGCGGGGGCGGCGTCACAGCAGTGGCCCCCGGCCTCCGGCCCGACCGGGGCCCCTGAAC
>NZ_QOCZ01000086.1 GCF_018207095.1 Nocardiopsis sp. MG754419
AGGGGGTGGGGCGGCGGCCGTCCACACGCAGGTGCCGTTCGCTGGTGAACGCGGTGGCCACCGCACCCTCGTCCACGAGCACGCGCGGGGCCGCGCCGCCGTTGCGGGCCGCGAGCAGTTCGACGGCGGCCAGTGCGCAGGCGCCGACGGTAGCCCGGGCCAGGTCGCGCACGGGCAGCACCGCGGGCAGCACGTCCCCGGCCGTCCGCAGGGAGATCCCGGCCGGCGGTGGCGCGCCGCCGCCGATCGCCGTCCAGGCCCGAAGGGTCGTCGCGTCCATGTCCTGAGGCATGTCCTCATTGTGGGCCCGTGCCCCTCGGCGGGAAAGGGCCGGTCGGGCACACCACACGGTGGCGGGCCGGGCCCCGGACCGACGGGTCCGACGTCTCAGAGTTCGTGGGTGGTGAACACCGACACCTCGCTGAACAGCAGGAAGTACTCCTCCGGTGGGGGTCCGTAGCCAGGGATCTCCGCCAACGCGGACGGTACCGAGGTGCCGTCCTTGACCGTCACCCGCAGCGGTCCGGGGGCCACCACCAACTCCATTTCCACGGGCCGGTCGGTCCGCGGTGCGTGGAACCGGGCACCGAGCCGCCCCGAGTCGTCAGGTATCAACCTCACCTCACGACCCTCGACGGTCACCTCACGAACCCGATCACTGTCCTCCGCGAAGTACAGGCCGATCGTCTCGGCAGCCCGGGGAGAGAACAGTTCGAGCGCGATGCGTCGCTCGCCGTCCTCCTCCGAGTCGGCGACGACCTCCAGTTCGGGTGCGGGCAGGTCGACGGGCACGGCTTCGCCGACCCGCGCGCGGGACCATCCGAGTCCGGGCACCGGCAGGTCCACGACCTCCTCCGACACGTAACCACCGGCCCAATCGGCCGCGGCGATCTCCGTCTCTCCTTCGTCGAGTGGGACCGCCCACACCGCGGTGCCCGTGTCGGCATCGAGCGTGTAGGCCAGGCGAGCCGGAAGCGGACGTGCGGCGTCGTGGGTGTTGACGGCCAGACCGGCGACCGCGGTGGCCGCCGCGGTCACCAGCGCCGCCATCGGGACCAGGGCCGCCCGCCGCAGCGGCCACAGCAGGTCCACCAGTGGTGCCGACAGCAGGAGGCCCGCCACCAGCAGCGGGAGCGTCACGACGACGCCTTCTGCCATGCCCTGCTCGAGGGTGCCCCAGGCCGCGGTGTGCAGGAGGACCGCCGTGGGGACGAGCCCCACCGTCCAGAACACCGGGCGCCAGGGCGACTCCGGGTCGGCCACCAGGGCGATCAGGCCGCCGCCGGAAGCCGCGAGCACCGGCAACACCAGAAAGGACGAGGCCCCGGGGGCCACCGCCGCGACCAGAACCCCGAACACCCCCAAGACCAGGAGTCCACCGAACATGAGCGCGTGGGCGCCCAACCACCGTCGCCACAACAGGAACCACAGGGCGGCGAGGGCGACCCCGATCAGCACGGCGGCGACCGCGAGCCACACCGGCTCGTAGGGAGAACCGGTCGGCACACGTGCGAGGCCCGGGCGCACCGCTATCAGCACCTGCCAGAACCCTAAGCCGACAGCGGCACCCGCCCCCAGGAGCACAGGAGTGAGCAGGGTCGAGGCGAGCACCCTCGGAATCGTCACGAGCCCGCGGCGTCGGGCGGCGGCCACGAGGACCACGCCCGACAGCAGGGCGACGGCCGCCAGTGGCAACGCCCAGGAGACCGGGAAGTGGACCAGTCTGCCGGGGGGAACATTGAAGTAGGCCAGGTCGGGTTCACCGGCCCCGTCCACCGTCCGCGGGGTCAGGTCCTCCGCCGCCAGGGCACGTGAGAAGGCGAGTGTGTTGGCGCCCATCTGCTGGAGTGTGCGGGGGTCGACGTTCTCCGGTGTGTCCAGGGCACTGTGATAGTAGGCGCCGCGGCCGGCGTAGGCGAAGTCGAGAACGGTGAGGCCGCCCTCACGGAAGGCGGTGAAGTCGGTGTCGTTGGGCATGACGGCGAAGAGTTCCTCGAGGAGGGAGTCCCCCGCGGGGTGCGGCGCGCTCTCGGCGAACAGTCGCACCAGGTCACCGCTCCCGGGTGTGGTGCGAAAAAGCATGACCGTGCCGCCCGCGCCGCGCGCCTCGTGGTTGAGTACCACGCCGTCGGAGGCACCCAAGGGATGATCCTCGGTGAACGCCTCCGCGCCGAGCAGACCGGCCTCCTCCGCGTCGGTCAGGAGCAGGACGACGTCGTTGCGCGGGGGTGTGTCCGCTTCGGTCAGGGCACGTGCGGTCTCCAGGACGGCGGCGACCCCGACCGCGTCGTCGTTGGCTCCGGGCCCCGAGGACACCGAGTCGTAGTGGGCGGCCAACAGAATCGTGCCGGTGGGTTCGGTGCCCTCGATCACCGCGACGACGTTCCGGACCCGACCCACCGGCGCGGTGCCGGTGTAGGCGATAGGTGAGATCCCGATCGACTCGTGGACCTCGGGGTCCAGGCCGAGATCGTCGAGAGCACCGACCACGTGGTCGAGGACCCGCGCGTGTTCGGCGGTGCCCGCCGGGTGCGGCGCGACGGCGATCCGCTCGACGTGCGCAAAGGCCCGCTCGGCGCTGAACTCCGATGCGGGTGCGCTCTCGGGTGCGGGATCGGGTGGCCGCAGGTCCACCAGGGTGAACACGGAGAGCGCCAAGAGCAGGAGCAGCCCGGCGAAGGAGATGCGGCGGACCGTGGAACCGGCCGCTCTCGTGGGTTCGTGGTCGGTGATCCGTCCGTGGTCGGTTGATCCCGGGGCCATCTGCCGCCCTTCGTCGTCCCCGCGCGGGTGCGGTCGCCCCGGCTCCCGATCCGAACCGTAACGGCCCACGAGGCCCCGCACCGCTCCTTGACCGGGACCGGTCAGGAACGATCATCCGACGCATCGCCGAGCGAGCACGCCCTCTGGGGCCGGGCCGCGCAACGATGGCGGCCCGCTCACGAGGGACCGCAACGGTGATCCTCGCCCCGCGAGCAGGGCCGGGTTCAGGGCCATGGTGCCGTCGCGCCTTCGGTCCGACGTCTCAGACGTCGAAGTAGACGGCCCGGCGAGCGACGTCCCGGGTGAGCATGGACAGGCGCAGTGAACGCTCGCCCAACGTTCCGATCGCCTCCCGGCCGCGGACCGCGCGGTGGAAGACCCCGACCAACAGGGCGAGTTGGTCGGCCGCCTCCAGGGTGAACTCCTGGCGGTGGTTCTGGCGCCACAGGGTGACGACCGGTGGGTGACCGGCGGGTGGGGTGAAGACCCGGTCCACGAACAGTCCGCCCTCCGAACCGTGGATCTCGTAGCGGGCGCGATACCCGTGTTCCATCCCGAACTCCACGTGGACGGCCACGCCGGAGGGGGTGGTCAACAGCGCGTCCCCGGACAGCACGGCGTCCCGCTCGCGTTCGCGGCGCATGACCGCGGCGTGGACCTCCAGGTCCGCGTCGAGCATGAGCATCGCCGCGCGTAGGGGGTAGACCCCGGTGTCCAGGAGCGTGCCGCCGGTCAACTCCTTGTGGTAGCGGATGTCTCCGTACGGTTTCGGCGGAATGGTGAACGCCGAGGAGAAGGAACGGACCTCGCCGATCGCTCCGTCGTCGACGAGTCGGCGGACGTGGTCGTGCATCGGGTGGTGCACGAAGGCGTAGTTCTCCAGCAGCACCAGCCCCGTCCTAGCGGCCAGGGCCTCCAGACGGGACGCCTCCTGGGGGTCGACCGCGTACGGCTTCTCCACCAGGACGTGTTTGCCGGCGAGCAGGGAGCGCTCCACCCACTCCGCGTGCAGGGCGCCGGGCAGCGACAGGTACACCGCCTCGACGTCGTCCCGCCGCAGCAGGTCCTCGTACCCGTGCTCGGCCGCACAGGAGAAACGCTCGGCGTAGCGGCGCGTCCGATCGGGATCACGCCCGGCCACGCACACCAGCCGGATCCCGTCGTGGGCCTGGAACGTGGGCAGGGTGCGGCGCCAGGCGACGTCACTACAGCCGACGGCTCCGACCGTCAACGGCTCGACTCTCTCCATCGTTCTCCCTCCGAGCGCGGGACGTCCCGGACGGCGCACGCGCGCCGTCCGGGACACTCACCTGAGCCGATCAGCCGAACACCGGGGCCTCCGAGGCACAGGAGACGTCCTCCCCCGGCACCTCCCCGTTCACGAGGTAGTCCGTGATCACGGCGCCCGCGCAGGAGTTGGACCCGAGCACGACGTGGCCGAAGCCCTCGACGCGCACCGAGCCGGCTCCCGGGAAGCGGTCGGCGGTGCGCTCGGCGAAGCTCACCGGCGTGGCCGCGTCGTGCTCGTGGACCAGGACCAGGGGCGGAACGTCGACGGAGGCGACCCACGGACCACGGTAGGCCGGAGCCTCGGAGTCGGGCCACTGGGAACAGGCGGCGTACTGTTCGAACGCCTGGGACCTACCGAAGGTGGGCATCGTCGTCTCCCACTTCTGGGCCGTCCGCGTGACGTGGCGGGGCGTGGCCGGGTAACCGCGGTCGGCGCAGTTGATGCTGTAGAAGGCGTCGTCGTTGTAGAAGGAGAAGCCTCCGGCACCGGCCGCGGCCGGCTGCTCCGACGCGTCGGTCGTGGCGTCCGCGGGCGCCTCGGTCGGTGCTTCGAGCGCCTCGCTCACCCGCTGCAGCCACGCCAGGACGTCACCGGGGGTGTCGCCGCCGAAGACCGGTGAGCCCTGGAGGGTGTCGCCCACCTTCGTGGTCAGGGACGCCCGGGTGACCGCCTCGCCGTCCTCCAACAGCACGGACCCGTTCTCCTGGAGACCGTCGCGGACCTCGTCGAACCGTGTCCGGGGGTCGCCGTCACCGAAGGCGCACTCCGCGCCGGCCTCGTCGCACTGTGCGAGCAGTTCGTCCAGGGCGTCCTCGAAGCCCTGGGCCCGCTGGCGGTCGTACTCCAGGGGTCGCGTGACGCGCAGGGCGGCGTCGACGGGACTGTCCAGCACGAGGGAGCCCGTGGTCTCGGGGTACAGGTTGGCGTACACCGAGGCGATCATCGACCCGTAGGACATACCCACGAAGTTCAGCCGTTCCTCCCCCAGCGCCGCCCGCATCAGGTCCAGGTCGCGGGCGATGTTCTCCGTGGAGACGTGGGGGGCCAGGGCGCTGGAGTCGGCGCAGGCCTGCCCGTACTCGTCGAAGGCGGCCAGGGTCAGCCGTTCCTGCTCGGCGGTCGTGGGCAGGGACGTGAGGTCGGACAGCACGCGTTCCCGCTCCTCGGGGGAACCGAAGCAGTCCAGGGTCATACCCCGCGGGTCGAAGCCGATCAGGTCGTACTGCGCCAGGACCTCCTCCCCGAGCAGGCCGGACATGGCGATCGGCACGATGACACCGGACATGCCGGGGCCGCCCAGGTTGACCATCAGGGAGCCCTGGGAGCCCTCAGGTTCGGTCGCCTGCCGGCGCACGAGGGTCGTCCCCGCCTCACCGGCGTCCGGGTCGGCGTGGTCCAGGGGTGCGACGAAGTACGCGCAGGTGAACAGGTCCTGTTCCGCGGGCGGGACCTGGGCGAGGATCTCCTCGGGGCAGGGGATCCAGTCGATCTCCGGGGCGGCGTGCGCGGGTGTGGCCGAGAGCAGGCCCGCGGTCATCACCGTGGTGACGGCGACCGCGGCGCCGACGCCGCGGTTTCGGTGGAATGGCATGATCACTGACTTTCGGGTGGTGGACATGGGTGCCCCGCGTGCGGGGGAGGGGGCGGAGCGGTTCACAGCGGATCGCCGAACCGTCCTTGGAGGTAGCGCTCCCTGCACCGGCCGCGCTGGACCTTGCCGCTGGTGGTGCGGGGGATGGTGCCGCGGCGTACCGGGAGCAGGGCGTGGATGCTCAGGCCGTGTCCGCGTTGCACGGCGTCGCGCACGGCCTTGGCGATGGCGTGCGCACCGTCGGTCGGACCGGCGTCGCGGGGTTCGAGGACGACGACGACCCGGGGGCCCGCCTCGTCGTCGGTGGTGAAGACCGCCGCCGTGCCCGGAACGACGCGCCGGACGGTGGCCTCGATGTCGTCGGGGTAGTGGTTGCGGCCTCGGATCACGAGGACGTCGTCGGACCGTCCCACGACGAACAGCGACCCCGCGTGGACGAAGCCGAGGTCCCCGGTGTCGAGCCAGCGGAGACCGTCGACGTCACGGAAGCGTTCCGCGGAACGCTCGGGGTTGCGCCAGTAACCGTCGGCGTTGTTGGGGCCGCGCGTCCACACCCGGCCGACGTGGGCCCCCGACTCGACCCGCGCGCCGTCGGGTCCGACGATGCGCACCTCGACGCCCTGCTTGGGGGTGCCGCAGGAGACCAGCCGGATCGCGTCGGGCCCGGCGGGGTCCGACGTCACCGGCACGACCTCGCCCTCGGCGAGGGCGCCCCGGTCGACGGAGACCGTGGTGGGACCCTCGCCCAGGGGTGTGGCGGTGACGGCGAGGGTGGCCTCGGCCAGTCCGTAGCAGGGGGCCAGCGCCGAGCGGCGCAGTCCCGCCGGCGCGTACTCGGCGGCGAACCGGTCGAGGGTGGTGGACCGGACGGGCTCGCCCGCGACGGAGAGCGCGCCCAACGAGGACAGGTCCACGTCGGGGGCGTCGTCGGGGTGACGGCCCAGGCAGTGTTCCAGGCCGAAGTTGGGCGTGACCGTCCACTCGGCGGCGTGGTCCCCGATCGCCCGCAGCCAGCGGAGCGGGTCCTGGACGAAGGCCATGGGGCTGAGCTGAACCGAACGGTGTCCGGCGGCCAGGGGCGCGGCCAGTCCGAAGACCAGTCCCATGTCGTGGAAGAAGGGCACCCAGGAGACGACCGTGCGGGCCTCGGGAAAGTGCGTCGCGAGCTGGCCGCAGGCCGCGACCAGGTTGCCGTGCGAGACGCGGACGCCGGCGGGCGAGCCGGTGGAGCCCGAGGTGTACTGCAGGTAGGCGGTCGCGTCCGGGTCCCGGGGCGGCTCACCGTCGTGGTCCTCGTCCCCCACGGCGAGGTCCTCCACCTCGCACAGGGGCAGGTCCGCGAAGCGGGTGTCCTTGAGCATCGTGCGCGTGGCGGCCAGTGTCCGTCCGGTGGTGAGGATCAGGGACGGGTCACAGTCCTCCAGGACAGAGTGCACGCGCTCGGGTCCGCGGAAGGGTTCGGGGGCGTGCAGGGGCACCGCGATCACGCCCGCGTAGAGGCAGCCCAGGAAGGCGGTGACGTAACCGGCGGTGTGCGGGCACAGCACGGCGACCCGGTCCCCGGGTCCGACCCTGCGCCGTAGGGCGGCGGCCACCGAGCGGGCCCGGCGGTCCAGGTCGGCGTAGCCCAGTTCGGTGTCCACCGCGTTCCCCCCGCCCGAGCGGGGGAAGTCCCGGAAGACGAACGCCGTCCGCGGCCCTCCTTCGAGGGCGTGCGCGCGGACCAGGGCCGGCAGGCTCAGGAACGCGGTCCGATCGGTCGTGGCGGGGTTCGGCGTACTCATCCGATCACCGCGTCGTCGTCGGTGCTGCGCCCGGCCGCCAACATCTGCGTCGCGGCGAGTTCCCGGTACAGGTCGTCGTTCTCCACCAGTTCGGTGTGGCTCCCCACGGCACGGACCCGGCCCTGTTCCATCACCAGGATCCGGGAGGCGGACATCACGGTGGACAGGCGGTGCGCCACCACCAGGACGGTCGTCCTGGTGCTGATCTCCTCCACCGCCTCCCGCAGCGCGGCCTCGTTGCGGGCGTCCAGTTGGGAGGTGGCCTCGTCCAACAGCAGCAGGCGCGGGGCGCGCAGCAGGGCCCGGGCGATGGCGACCCTCTGGCGTTCGCCGCCGGACAGCCGGCTCCCCCGGTGGCCCACCTGGGTCTCCAACCCCTGCGGCAGCCGGTCCACCAGTTCCGTGAGGCGGGCGACGCGCAGGGCGTCGTCCAGGCGTTCCGGCGCGACGCCCGGGTTGCCCAGGCAGAGGTTCTCCCGGAGCGACCCGGCGAGCACCGGGGCGTCCTGTTCCACGAAGCCGATCTCCGAACGGAGTGCGCCCAGGGACCAGTCGGCGGTGTCGCGCCCCCCGACCAGGACGCGGCCGGACTCCGGCTCGTAGAAGCGCTCGATCAGGGCGAAGGCCGTCGACTTCCCGGCGCCCGAGGGACCCACGAGCGCCGTCATCCCCGCGGCCGGTGCGGTGAAGGAGACACCGTGGTGCACGGCCTCCTTGTCCGCTGCGTAGCGGAAGACGACGTCCTCGAAGACGACGTCCAGCGGTTCCCCATCCCCGTCGTCGGGGCGGGGCCCGGCGTCGTGCGGGGGCAGGGGTCGGTCGGCTCCCGGCGCCCCCTCCTCGACCCGCAGGCTCAGGACCTCCCCGATCCGCCGGAGCGCGGCCGCGCACACGTTGAGCTGGGACACCGCGCTCACCATGGCGCCCAACGGTGGCAGCAGGTAGAAGAGATAGAGCAGGAAGGCGATGAGGGTGCCCAGGCCGATGGCCCCGGCCGCCACCCGGGCTCCGCCGACCCCCAGTACCGCCAGGAAGGCGACCTGGACGGCCAGCGTGGCCACGGTGCTGACCACCGCCTCGATGCGCCCGGCCCGCAGTCCGTGTTCCAGGGCCCGGTCGGCTCCGCGCTCGGCGGAGGCCGCCTCCGCGGTCTCGGCCCCGGCGGCCTTCACCGTGCGGAAGGCCCCCAGGGAGCGCTCCATCGCCTCGCTGAGCGTGGCGACCCCTTCCTGGGCGCCACGGGAGGCCCGTTCCAGACGGGGCATGAGCAGGCCCACCGAGAGCGCGGCGAAGAGCAGGGTGCCCAGTGTGGTGAGCAGCAGCACCCAGTCCATCACCGCCATCATCACGAGGATGGCCACCAGGACCAGGGCGCCGTTGACCGTCTCGACCACGGCGGAACCCACGGCCGAGCGCATCAGGGTGGTGTCCGAGGACAACCGGGAGAGCAGGTCGCCGGGCGGGTAGCGTCCGCTCTCGGGCACGCGCAGCCACAGCGCGCGGCGCACCAGGCGTCGGCGGACGCTGAAGACGACCTGCTCGGAGACGCGCATGAGCAGGTAGTAGCCGCCCGCGTTCAGGGCCGCCGCGAGCAGGACGAACGCGGTGAGCACGATCAACAGGCCGGCGACGCCGCCCTCGGTCTCGAGTCCGTCGATCACCAGCTTGGCGGCGACCGGCTGTGCCAGCCCGGCGAAACTGCCGAGCAGGGTGAGCACGCCGCCGATGATGAGGATGCGGCGCTGGGAACCGAGGTAGGGCGACAGGTCGCGCCACAGGCCCGCGGGAAGCAGGGCCGGCAGGAGGAGGCGACGCGGGGAACGGTCGGTCGTGGTCGCCTCCCCGTCCTCAGCGGAGGCCATCGTCGCCCCCGTCGGCGCGGACGGTGTCCTGGGCGTGTTCACGCACGATCGCGCGGGCCGCGCGCACGTCCGGCGCCATCGGCCGGTCCTCGTCCAACGGCGGGATCCGGTCCGCCAGGGTCGCCCACAGGCCCCCCGGCTCGGAGCCGCGCTCGGTCAGCGAGGCCAGCTGGTTGAGGCCGGCGGCGAGTGACCCGGCCACCAACCACGCGAGGTCGAGGGCGTCCCCGACCGCGTTGGCGCCGTTGAGCGCCATGGGAACGTGGTCCTGGTTGCCGCCGTTGGTGGGCAGGGTGGTCAGCGAGGCCGGGTAGACGAGCTGACGGATGCGGGAGACGAACGAGGTCGCGCTGAGTTGCACGCCGGCCAGGCCGCTGAAGACGCCGGGGTTGGGGGTCAGCATGGGGGCTCGTTCGCCGTTGGTGGCGGGGGTGCACAGCAGCGCGAGCTGGCGGTCGGCCAGGTAGGCGACCTGTTGCAGGCACAGGCCGAGCTGGTCGGAGGCCAGACCGACCGGCATCGCGTGGAAGTTGCCTCCGTGGAGGAGTTCGCCCTCGTAACACACGGGGTTGTCGGTGGTACCGGTGGCCTCGCGCACGAGGATGTCCTCCAGCGCCCACAGCTGGTCCAACACCGCGCCGAGCACCTGGGGCGCGCAGCGCAGGCTGTAGGGCTCCTGGAGCGGCCGGTCGGGGCCGTGCTCGGCCCCGGCCAGCTCGGAGCGGATCCAGCGCGCGGCCGTGAGCTGTCCGACCTGCCCGCGGGCGTGGCCCAGACCCGCGTGGTAGGCCTCCGGGTTGGCCCCGAGCAGGACGACCGCCCGTGCGGTGAGCGAGGCCAGGGCGCGGGTGAGGTGGAGCACCTCGGCGTGGTTGACCATGGTGACGGCCAGGCCGACGCTGGTGCCGTTGACGAAGGCCAGTGCCTGACGCGCGTTCCAGTCCACGGGGGCCAGGCCGAGCTCGCGCAGGACCTCCGCGGAGGGGCGCACGCTCCACGCGTCGCCCTCCCGCACCCAGGCCTCTCCGCGTCCGGCCAGGGCGAGGGCCGCGTGGGCGAGCGGTTGCAGGTCCCCGCTCGCGCTGACGGTGCCGTCCCGCGGGATGACCGGGGTGAACCCGCTGTTCCACAACCGGGCCAGCACGTCCCAGCATTCGGGCGAGATCGCGGAGTAGCCGCGACGCATGCTCTGCAGCCGCAGCCGGAAGACCAGGCGTGACGTCTCGGGGCCGAGGGGTTCGCCCTGGCCGGTCCCCAGGTGCGAGATGAGGCCCGCGCCCTGCTGCTCCGCGGAGTCGGAGGCCTCGAAGGCCACCAGGGGACCGAACCCACGGGTCACCCCGTAGACCGGGCGTCCGTCCATCAGTGTCTTGTCCAGGACCGCCTGACTCGCCGCCATGCGCTCCGTCTCGTCCCTGGAGAGGGGGTCGATCGACGCGCCGAAGCGGGCGCTGTGCAGCAGTGCGGCCAGCGTGCCCGGCTCGTTCTGTTCGTGGTGCATGGTGGTCATCACTCCTGAGTGGAAAGGGCCGTTGCCGGAGAGCGACGTGGCTTACCGGTCGCGGTCCGTTCGACGGCTTCGACGAAGCGGACCGCACTGGGGAGGAAGCCGATACCGGCGGCGGTGATCTGGGCGCGTACCGCCTGGGTGGAGGGTGGCCGTCCGGGCTCGGGAACGACGTGCACCTCGACGTGCTCGCCGCTGACCTCGTGGGCCACGGGGACGCAGACCAGGTCCGCGCAGTCGACCGCGGCACGCAGGTCGCGTTCGAGCAGGTCGAGGTTGTAGCGGCGTCCGTTGACCTTCACCAGGGCCTGGCGCCGGCCCACGAAGCGGAAGCCGCGCTCGCCGACCCGTTGGACGTGGTCGTCGGTGCGCCATCGGCTCAACGGCCGACCTTCCCCTTCCGAGGCGAGTCGGGGCGACCGGACCGCGAGGGGTGTCTCGTCCTCGTGCTCGCCGGTCTCCTCGGCGAACTCCACGTCGTCGAACAGCCGCCAGAGGCCGTCACCGCCGTGCCGGCGCAGGGCGATCCCGCCCGTCTCGGTGGAGCCGAAGACCTCGGACAACGTGGCACGGTCGGCACCGACGTCCCGAAGGAACGTGTCGGCGGCGCCCGGCAGCATCGCGGTGCTGTGCAACAGGGACAGGTGCGCCGTGTCCCGGACCCAGTCGAGGTGCCGGGACAGGATCGAGAAGGTCCAGGGCACCGCCACCACACCCCACCTCCCGGCCGCCGCCGGGGGCATGGCTCCGAAGAACCGGGGACGGTACCAGGCGGGCACCCTGAGCAGCGCGGGGACGAAGACGCTGCCCAGCAGACCGTAGAGGTGACGGGGCGGCGCGAACGACAGCACCGCTTCGGGTCGCTCGGGCGCCAGCACGTCGGCCAGCAGGGCGGCCTCGTCCCAGAGCTGTTCCCGGGTGTGCCGCCAGCACCGCCGGGCCCCCGTCGAGCCCGAGGTCCAGATCTCCACGGCGGGCGGCAGTAGTCGGTCGAGCGAGGCACGAGGGTCCTCGTCGACGGTGTCCCACCGCACCAGCCACGGTTGCTCGTTGAGGCGGTCCGATGCCGTCCCCTCCGCGAACAGCCGGTCCGGGCTCACCTCTGTGTAGGACACGTTCACTCCGCTCGTACGGCACCTCGACCACGCGGTGGGACGAGAAAGACTTATTGGTTCTCAGAATTCTCACGGAAAATACGGACGAGGTCCTCGACGGTGTTCGCCTCGACCAACTCCTCCTCGGGCAGAGCGCACCCCGTAGCCTTCTGAAGTGCGAAAACCACCTCGACCAGGGAGAGGGAATCGAGTTCCAGATCCTCGGCCAAAGTCTTTTCCGGCGCGACCTCGGCGGCCGGGATTCCGGTGACATCCTCGATGGCCCGCTGGAAGAGAATCAGCGGGTCGGTTACTTTTTCGACCATAGGGGGCAACCTACCCGCAGTCCTCGCCACAGAGAAAGAGAGAAAACATATTAGTGGGGGACCACGGTCGTCATTCTCGACACCGCACCCCGGACGCGACTCCGTTCCCGCCTATCAGGGCACGCTTCGCCACGGCCCGGAAAACCCGGTCCGTCTCGCCGGCGAGACGCTTCGGTCACAACGCGGCGCGTGCGCGCGGGAGAATCCCCACCGACGGCCCGACACGGCCGCCCCACGCTTCCACCTTCGGGGCACGGGATGCGGAACGGTCTTCGCGCACGAATCCCGCCGACTTCCGCTCGACCGAACGTGTCCGTTTTTCGATGACCAATGGTTGAACCATGAACAAGTTTCAGGTTTTGCACCGGAGAAATCCACATCCCCATACGCGCCCCCTACCCCCGAAGGCCACCCGACACGGGCACCGAAACACGGTTCTTCCTGCGACATCGACACCGTCGCTCCCGGCGACCACCACGCCGCGTGACCATCGGAACACGAGAACAGACCTTCTTCGCCAAGGTCAAAAGTGGGACTGGGAACCGGAGAACACAACAGAGAACACATAAATCCAACTACTTAATGCAGTCGACTCATTACATTGCGAAGTAGGGCCCCAGAAGGACACTCGATGCCACTCCTCAAGACGCGGGAACCGTAGTACACTCTGGCGCGTCCCATTGTCGGAAACACTTTCACCCCCCGAACAGAAAGCGAAAGCACCCCCGTTAGTCCAGCCATCATTTCTTTGGGCTATCACCATTGATCGAGAGGCACGGAGGCGAATCGACTGTGGACTCTACCAAAAACGTAATGCCATCGGAATCCGTGTCGAGGGTGGATCACGTGAACGGGTACCCGCGGCCTCGGTCGAACGAGAAGGAAGAGGAGCGGACTCGGAACGCGCTGGGCGACAAGGACGAGGTACCCCTGACCGATCGGACCTCGCTCAGTCTGCCGCCCCGGTTGCCGCTCGACGAGTGGCAGCGTCTGGGCACGAAGATCTTCACCTTCTGGGACTCCTCCAGTTGGTGGCTCGGGGACTGGCTGGTGTACGGCCAGGCCAACTACCCCGATCGCTACCAGGTGGCTGTGAGCGAGACCGGACTGAGCTATCAGACCCTGCGCAACTACGCCTGGATCGCCCGACAGTTCAAGGTCCACCGTCGGCACCCGGAACTGAGCTTCCAACACCACGCGGAGGTCGCCGGGATCTCCCAGGACGAACAAGACCGCTGGCTGGACCGTGCCGAGAGGTTCGGCTGGTCCAGGAACGAGCTGCGGCGCCGGATCAAGGCGAGCCTGAAACCCCTCACCCAGAACGGCCCGGAGGAGACCAACATCCAGGTCAAGGTGGGCGCGGAGCTCAAGCGGCGCTGGGAGACCGCGGCCAAGGCACAGGACAAGGACCTGGACGCCTGGATGATCGCCGTTCTCAACCAGGCCGCCGCGCCCAAGGACGGGCACACGGCCGGGGCCTGAGCCCCGCCGACTCTGACGTGAGACCGCCCGGGCCCGCACGGGAGGCCGCCCCTCGCGGCCCCTCCCTGCGGGCCCGGTCACAGCAGACGTCTCCCCGCGGGCCCATGGAGCGCCCGGACACCGACCAGAGAGAAACGAGGCTGACGTGACAATCCGCGTGTGGGGCTACACCGACGAGTACGAGACGGAGAGGCAGGAGATCCTCGGCGCCGTCGACCGGGTCTTCCGGTCCGGCATGCTCGTCCTCGGCCGGAGCGTCGCCGACTTCGAGCGCGAGTTCGCACAGTACTGCGGGGTCGAGCACGGTGTGGGCGTCGACAACGGCACCAACGCGATCGTGCTCGGTCTGCGGGCCCTGGGCGTGGGCCCCGGCGACGAGGTCGTCACCGTCTCCAACACCGCGGCGCCCACGATCGTGGCCATCGACGCGGTCGGCGCCACCCCCGTCTTCGTGGACGTGGACCCGCTCACCTGCCTCATGGACACGGACGCGCTGTCGTCGGCGATCACCGAACGCACGCGCTGCATCCTGCCCGTCCACCTCTACGGGCAGTGCGTGGCGATGGACCCGGTCCTGGAACTCGCGGAACGGCACGGCCTCGCCGTCCTGGAGGACGTCGCCCAGGCACACGGCGCGACCCACCAGGGGCGGACCGCCGGCAGCATGGGCGACGCCGCGGCCTTCTCCTTCTACCCCACCAAGGTCTTGGGCGCGTACGGCGACGGCGGCATCACCATCACCCGGAACCAGGAGACCGCGGCGGAGCTGCGCCGTCTCCGGTACTACGGCATGGTGGACCGCTACTACGTCGAGAGCACCCCCGGCCACAACAGCCGCCTGGATGAGGTCCACGCGGAGATCCTGCGCGGCAAGCTCACCCGGTTGGACCGCTACATCGCCGACCGTCGGGCCATCGCGGCCCGGTACGAGGAGGGCCTGGCCGACACCGGGATCGGATTGCCCGTCCTGGCCCCCGGCAACGACCACGTCTACTACGTGTACGTGGTGCGCCACCCCGAGCGGGATCGGATCATCGCGGAGATGTCGCGGATCGGGGTGGAACTCAACATCAGCTACCCCTGGCCCGTGCACACGATGCGCGGCTTCGCCCACCTGGGGTACGAGAAGGGGTCGCTGCCGGTCACCGAGGCCCTGGCCGACCAGATCTTCTCCCTGCCCATGTACCCCTCCCTGCGGCGGGAGGACCAGGACAAGGTGATCGACTCCCTGCGCACGATCCTGTCGAACGGATGACGCGCACCCCCACTCCCCGGGCGGCCGCCGCGACCGACGCACCGGACGACGACCTCTTCTCCCGCCGCGCCGCGACCCGGCCCGCGCTCGACGCCGCGGATCCGCACCTGGGGTGGTGGCGTGACCGCCTCGCCGCCGTCGACTGCACGGTCGCCCCACTCGCCCTGACCGCACTGGACCGATGGGGTTTCGACCCGACGAGCGGCGACCTCGTCCACGAGGAGGGGCACTTCTTCTCCGTGGAGGGGGTCCGGCTCGACACGGGCGAGGCCGTGTACGAACGGCCGATCATCCACCAGCCCGAGATCGGGATCCTGGGGTTCCTCGTCAAGCACGTCGACGGGGAGCCGCACTGTCTGGTCCAGGCCAAGATGGAGCCGGGCAACCTCAACACGATCCAGCTCTCCCCCACGGTCCAGGCGACCCGCAGCAACCACACCCGTCGGCACAAGGGTCGGGCGACCCGCTACGTCGACTACTTCACCGGGCGGGCGCCGGGGCGCGTGCTGGTCGACGTTCTCCAGTCCGAGCAGGGCGCGTGGTTCTGGCACAAGCGCAACCGCAACATGGTCGTGGAACCCCTGGACGAGGTCGAGCCGCACGAGGACTTCCGCTGGATCCCGTTGACCACGCTCCTGTCGATGCTGCGCGTGGACCACGCCGTGAACATGGACGCCCGGACGGTCCTGGCCTGCATGCCCTTCCGACCCACGGGGGAACCGGCCGGGGACTCCTTCCACTCGGCCCTGGCCCGCTCCTACACCTCCCCCGGTCCCCGCGCCGAGGCCGAGCTGTCGAGCTGGCTGAACGACGCCCGGGCCGCGAACACCTGGCGGGCCCGACCCGTGCCCCTGGCCGAGGTGCGGGGGTGGCGCCGGGAGGGCGGCGCGCTGCGCGACGACGCCGACCGGGACTTCCGCATCATCGGCGCCCGGGTCACGGCGCGGGTCCGGGAGGTCGCCCAGTGGTCCCAACCCTTGCTGGAACCGCGGGGCCAGGGCACGTCGGTCCTGGTCACCCGGGTGGTGGACGGGGTACTCCAGGTGCTCGTGCAGGCGCGGCCCGAACCGGGGCTGATGGGGCACGTGGAGATCGGGCCGACGGTCCAGATCCCGGCGGGTCTGGATCCGGCCGCGCCGGACGGACGGGTGCCCTACCTGCGGGAGGCGCTCGATCCGGAGTCCTCGGTGGTGCGGTTCGACGCGGTGATGTCGGAGGAGGGTGGCCGCTTCCACCACGCGGACACCCGCTACCGGATCGTCGAGGCGCGCGGGCCCGTACCCGAACCCGACCCCGAGCGGTTCCGGTGGACCGCGCTGGAGCCCCTGACGAGGCTGATGCGCCACGGCAACCACGTCAACGTCGAGGCGCGGAGCCTGCTCGCCTGCCTGCACGGACTGTGGTGAGAGCACGATGGAACGACCGTTGAGGAGGACGCGGACATGAAGGCACGAGCACTCGGGATCATCGGGGCCCACGAGTTCACCCCCACCGTCTTCCCCGACCGACGGGGGCTCTTCGTCGCCCCCTTCCAGGGGGACGTCTTCGCCGAGCAGACGGGCTTCCGGCACTTCCCCCTGGCCCAGACCGGGCACAGCGTCTCCCGGCGCGGCGTGGTCCGCGGGGTCCACTACACCGACGCGCCGCCGGGGATGGCGACCTACGTCTACTGCCCGCGGGGCCGGGTCACCGACTTCATCGTCGACCTGAGAACGGGGTCGCCGACGTTCGGTCGGGTGGAATCCACCGTCCTGGACCCCGAGGACTTCCGCGCCGTCTACGTGCCGGTCGGGGTCGGCCACGGCTACGTGGCCCATGAGGACGACACCGTGGTGTCCTACCTGCTCTCGGGAGGGTACGCGCCCGAACACGAGAAGGCGGTGTCGCTGTTCGACCCCGAACTGGACCTGCCGCTGCCCGCGGAAGAACCGATCCTGTCCGACCGCGACCGGGTAGCGCCCACCCTGCGCGAGGCCGCGGCCGCGGGTGGGCTCCCGGACTACGAGGTCTGCCGGGAGCTCGAGCGTCGAACGTTGGGTTGAGCGATCCTCGATGGAAAGGACCGTCATGTCAGGTGAGGCACCCCTGGTGACCGTGCTGGGGGCGGGCGGGTTCCTCGGCACGGCCATCACCGCGGAACTGTCCCGGTCCGCCTACCGGGTACGGGCGGTCTCCCGTCGGTCGGTGCCCGCCCCGCCGGGGACGGAGACGCTCCTCGCGGACCTCACCGACCCCGGCGCGGTCGAGCGCGCGGTGTCGGGCAGCGACGCCGTGATCCACCTGGTGGCGCACCGGACCTCGGGCAAGAGCTGGCGCGTGGGCGACGACGCGCACACCCGTCGGGTCAACGTCGGCCTGCTCTCGGAGGTGACCCGGGCCCTCGGCCGGGAAGGCCGCCGACCCACGGTGGTGTTCGCGGGGAGCACCTCGCAGGCCGGCCGGTACGGCGTGGGGACCATCGACGGCTCGGAGCCCGACGAACCCACGACCGACTACGACGCCCAGAAGCTGGAGGCCGAACGGGCCCTGTTGGCCGCCACGGAGGAGGGCGCGGTCCGGGGACTGAGCCTTCGGTTGCCGGTGGTGTACGGCTCCGTCCCCGGTCCGGCCGGGTGCGGGCACGGCGTGGTCTCCGTCATGACCACGCGGGCGCTGCGCGGCGAGTCGCTTCCCCTGTGGCACGACGGTGCGGTGCGCCGGGATCTGCTGCACGTGGAGGACGCCGCGCGCGCCTTCGTCACCGCGCTGGACCACGTCGAGGGGCTCGGCGGCCGGCACTGGGTCCTGGGGTCGGGCCGGGAGCTGCGGGTGTCGGAGTTGTTCTCCGCCATCGCCGAGCTCACCGCGGCCCGGACCGGGGACGCCCCCGTTGCGCTCGTGCCGTCACACCCCCCGGGTACCGCCCTGGCGGCGGACTTCGAGGGGTACACGATCGACGCCTCCGCCTTCCGGGAGAGGACCGGGTGGCGCCCCCGCGTGGATCTTCGGGAGGGGCTGGCGCGGACCGTCGACGCCCTGGCCGCGTCCCTCCCCCGCGGGTGAGGCCGCGCGGTCAGCGGATCCGGTCGAGGAACCCGCCGTCGACCAGGAGGTTGGCCCCGATGACGAACCCGGCGGACGGGGAGGCCACGAAGGCGACCGCCCGCGCGATCTCCTCCGGACGGCCCATCCGCCCGACGGGGATCCGCGAACGGATGGCCGCGTAGTACTCCGGTTCGCGGTCCCGACGGATCGCCCACCCGCCCCCGGGGAACTCGGTGGGTCCCGGGGAGACCGTGTTCACCCGCACACCGCGCGGCGCCCACTCATGGGCGAGCGCGGAGGCGTAGTGGTTCATGGCCGCCTTCATCGGACCGTAGGCCTTGGCCCCCGAGGGCGCGGTGACGTGCAGCGCGGACGTGCTGGAGATGAGCACCACCGCGGCTCTGGAGGAGGCCTCCAGGTGGGGTCCGGCCTCCTCCACCAGACCCACGAACGGCATGAGGTCGGACTCGAAACCGCGCCGCCACTGCTCCGGGGTGGGCGCGCCCCCTCCGGAGACGTTCGAGACGACGACGTCGAGCCCGCCCAGCTCCCGCGCGGAGGCCGCCACGAACGCGGCGAGCTCCTCGGGGACGGAGACGTCGGCGCCCCTGGCGACCACGCGGACACCGTGCCGCTCGGTCAGCGCGTCGGCCTCCACCTTGAGCGCCGCGCCGTCACGGGCACAGAGCGCCAGGTCGGCGCCCTCCTCGGCGAAGACCTCGGCGATCGATCGGCCGATCCCCCGGCTGGCCCCGGTGACGAGCACGCGAGCCCCGCGCAACCCCAGATCCATGACTGTTCCCTCTCGGTCGTGTGCGTCGGTAGCGGAGCTCAGTGCCCCATCCCGGCCCCGCCGTCGACGGGCAGGACGGCGCCCGTGACGTACCCCGCCTCCGGCGAGCAGAGGAAGCGCACCGCGGCGGCGACGTCCCCCGGGGTCCCCGCCCTGGGGATGGGCGCACCGGCCAGCATCCGCTCCCGGCGCCGTGCGGGCAGGTCGGCCGTCATGTCGGTATCGATGAGCCCGGGCGCCACGACGTTGACCGTGACGTCCCGCGACCCCAGTTCCCTGGCCATCGACCGGGCCAGGCCGATGAGGCCGGCCTTGGAGGAGGCGTAGTTGGCCTGACCCGCGGAGCCGAGCAGCGCGCTGATCGAGGACACGAAGACGATCCGGCCTCCGGAACCCTCCCGGTCCCGGAGCATGCCGCGCACCGCGCGCCGCGCCACCCGGTAGGCGGCGACCAGGTTGGTGTCCACGACCGCCGCGAAGTCCTCCTCGCCCATGGTCGCCATGAGCCGGTCGCGCGTGATGCCCGCGTTGGAGACCACGACCCGGACGGGGCCGTGCTCACGTTCCACCCGGGTGAAGGCGGCGTCGACCTGTTCGGGGTCGGTGACGTCACAGGGCACCCCGAGAACACCCTCGGGGACGCCTCCCGAACGGTGCGTGACGGCCACCCGGTCACCGCTCGCGACGAACGCACGGGCGATCTCCCGACCGATCCCACGATTCCCACCGGTCACCAGAACGGACCTGTCCATGAAAGACCTCCACCGACATCATCCGGGAATTCGACATCGGAATAATCCCGGGAGAAACTCGGAACGAGCGTAGCAGTCGAGGGACGGACAATGTCCAGCCCGCATTGCACGGGATATTCACGCGACGCCGAAGGAAATGGGGGACACCCGACCTTTACCCGTCCCTCGGACGTCATTAGCATCAATGCGAGATACTTTCCTCTCCCACGTCCGGGTCTTCGAGAAGGGGACAATCACAGTCATGGAAAGCACCACCACATGTCGTATCTGTTCCTCCAGGGTCCGGGAGTTCGTCGACTTCGGTGAGCAGCCGTTGTCGGACGCTTTCAGGGACCCCGCGGCGACGGACGAGGAGTACTTCTTCCGGCTGGCCGTGGGCGTGTGCGAGGAGTGCACCATGGTCCAGCTGATGGAGGAGGTGCCGCGCGAACGCATGTTCCACGAGGACTACCCCTACCTGTCCTCGGGATCCTCGGTGATGCGCGCGCACTTCTCCGGCCTGGCCCGACGCTTCCTCGACACCGAACTGACCGGGGACGACCCCTTCATCGTGGAGTTGGGCTGCAACGACGGCATCATGCTCGGCACCGTCGCCGAGGCCGGCGTGCGGCACCTGGGCGTCGAACCCTCGGGCGGGGTGGCCGACCGCGCGGCCGCCAAGGGCGTGCGGGTGCGCAAGGACTTCTTCGAGGCGGGGACGGCGGCGTCCGTTCTCGCCGAGGACGGTCGAGCGGACGTCATCTACGCGGCGAACACCCTGTGCCACATCCCCTACATCGGGTCGGTCCTCGAAGGGGTCGACGCGCTTCTGGCGGAGAACGGCGTCTTCGTCTTCGAGGATCCCTACTGGGCGGAGATCGTGCGACGGAACTCGTTCGACCAGATCTACGACGAGCACTTCTACTTCTTCACGGCGCACTCGGTCCAGGCCATGGCGAGCAGGTACGGGCTCGAACTGGTCGACGTGGAACTGCTCCCGGTGCACGGTGGAGAGGCCCGCTACACCCTGGCCAGGGCCGGGAGCCGACCGGTCGGCGCTTCCGTGACCCGGACGCTGCGCGCGGAGCAGGAGTCACGGCTGACCGACGAGGCCACCCTGACGGGGTTCGCCACCCGGGTGCGCGCGATCCGCGACGACCTGCTGGAACTCCTCCAGGGGCTGGCCAAGGAGGGCAGGAAGGTCGTGGGGTACGGCGCCACCGCCAAGAGCGCGACGGTCCTGAACTACTGCGGTATCGGGCCCGACCTGATCGAGTACATCGCCGACACCACCCCGGCCAAGCAGGGCCGGCTGACCCCGGGCTCGCACATCCCCGTCGTGCCCCACGAGCGTTTCGCCGCGGACCGACCCGACCACGTCCTCCTGCTGGCCTGGAACCACGCCGAGGAGATCATGGCCAACGAACGGGGCGTCCGTGAGTCCGGCGGCGCCTGGATCCAGTACGTGCCCCGTGTCGAGGTCGGCTGACCGGCTCGGGTCGCCGTGCGTCGGTCGGCCCCGACCGACGCACGGAACACGGTCGGCCCCGGCCGGGCGGCCGTCCCGGTGAGCACCCGCGAGCACCGCGCACGCGGGTGGGGCCGGATCGGGGTCGGTCGGGTCCTCCACCGAAGGTCACCGGCGGAGGCCGATGGACCCCGCGGCGAGGCCCACGCACGTCACCGGTGCCCGTGGGCCCGGGACCGGCCCGAGACCACGACGGCCGGGCCGGTGTCCGGCCCGGCCGTCACCACCGTCGAGGTTCCCTGGTCAGGTGCAGGAAGAGTTCCTGGAGGTCGATGGGGCCCAGATCGATGCCCTCGGCACGGGCACCGGCGAGCACCTCGTCGGGCGGACGACCGTAGACCGTGGCCGTCTTGGTCCTGCCCAGGACGTGTTCGTCCAGCACCAACAGCTCGGCGGCGAAACGGTCCACCGCCTCGACGGCACCGGTCACCCGGAGCCCGCGTAAGCGCAGGAAGTCGGTCGACTCCTGGAGCACCACGTGCCCCTGGTCGAGGATGACCATCTCGTCGCAGAGCGCGCCGATCTCCTCCGCGAGGCTGGCGGCGATCACCACGGTGCGCGGTCTGGCCATGGTGTCGGCCAGGATCTCGTCGAAGAAGATCTCCCGCACGGAGGTGTCCATCCCGACCTGGCACTCGTCGAAGAGCGTGACGGGAGCCCGAGAGGCCAGACCGACGACCGCGGACACCGCGGCCCGGGTCCCACCGGACAGGTGCCGCAGGGGCCGTTCGAGGGGCAGCCGGAACCGGGCCACCAGCGCACGCGCGTAGTCGTGGTCCCAGTCGGGCCGGAGCGAGGCCGCGAAGGCCAGGGTGGAGGCCACGGTGGCCGAGTACGAGAACTGTTCGGAGCTCGGCCCGACCAGGCAGATCCGCCGCAGGGCGGACTCGTGCTCCAGCACGGGCAGACCGTCCAACAGGACCCGACCACGGGTCGGCCTGCACAGCCCCCCGAGCACGGACAACAGGGAGCTCTTGCCCGAGCCGTTGCGCCCCACCAGACCGTGGATCCGGTGCGGTGCCAGTGTCAGGGAGATGTCACTCAGAACCGTGGTGGAGGGGGTGCTGATCCCCACGCCACGGGCCTCGATCCCGGCTCTCACCGCGCTTCTCCCACCGTCCCGCGGACCGACCACGCACCCCGGCGCTCCCCGGGGCCGGACCGGTGACGACACGACCGCGGTCGGGGAACGCTGAGTTTGACGGGCATGCCGACACCTCTTCCTCGCACCGGGCCCTCCACCGGCGGTGACGAGGCACCGTCGGGTGTGGACGGGAGGGCCGTTCATGATTACGCACAGTACCCCCTGAGCGGTTCCGTGCCTTGGTGAGGGCCGGACCCGGCCAATCGTCGGCGAACCGGTCCGTCGGGACCCTCAGCCCCTCCACCGGCGAAGGACCAGAACGGCGTTGTGCCCGCCGAAACCGAAGGAGTCGCTCACGGCCACCTCCACACGG
This sequence comes from Nocardiopsis sp. MG754419, assembly GCF_018207095.1. Classification (GTDB taxonomy): domain Bacteria; phylum Actinomycetota; class Actinomycetes; order Streptosporangiales; family Streptosporangiaceae; genus Nocardiopsis. The sequence continues at coordinate 22,489 of NZ_QOCZ01000086.1, forward strand.
TGTTCTCTGGCCTGGTGCGGGACCAGGTCGAGTCCGACGTCCTCGGGGTCGTCGCAGTTGACCGTCGGGGGCACGACCCCCTCGGCGATGACCGCGGTCAACACCGCCGCCTCGACGGCCCCACCGGCGGCGAGCATGTGCCCGGTCATGCTCTTGGTCGAGCTCACGGGGAGGTCGTGACCGCGTTCCCCGAACACCGTGCGCAACACACGGGCCTCCGCGGCGTCGTTGAGCGGGGTGCTCGTACCGTGCGCGTTGACGTAGTCCACGTCGCCCGGGTCGACCCGCGCGTCCGCCAGGGCGGTGCGCAACGCGCGCTCCACTCCCTCTCCGTCGGGACGGGGCGCGGTGAGGTGGTGCGCGTCCGCCGTCGCCCCGTACCCGGCCAACTCCGCGTGCACGCGGGCGCCCCGGCGACGGGCGTGCTCCGCGCTCTCCAGCACGAGCATGCCGGCGCCCGAACCCATGACGAAGCCGTCCCGGTCACGGTCGAAGGGTCGGCTGGCCCGCTCGGGTTCGTCGTTGCGGCGGGACAGCGCGCCCGCCCGGGAGGCGACCGCGATCTCGAAGCGCGAGAACGCGTCCATGCCCCCGGCCAGGACGATGTCGGCCCGCCCCTCGCGGATCATGCGCGCGCCCTCCCCCAGGCAGGTGGCTCCCGTGGCGCAGGCCGTGGCCATCGTGGCCGTGGGGCCGCGCGCACCCACGTGGACCCCGATCTCCCCCGCGGGGGGAACGATCCCGGTCATCGCGAACGAGTACGGGCTGACCCCCGCCGGGCCGTGGAGGCGCAGTTCGTCCGAGGTGTCGATGACGGCCTCCGTGGGCCCGACGACGGAGCCGGCCAGGACGCCCAGCCGCGGTGCGTTGGTCTCGTCGACCGTCAGGCCCGCGTCGCGCAGCGCCATGTCCGCGGCGACCAGGCCGTACTGCAGGGAACGCCCGGTCCGCCGCGCCAGGGGGCGCGGGAGCGCGCCGGCCGGGTCGAAGTCACCGACCTCCGCACCGATCCGCACGTCCAGGCCCTCGGTGTCGAAGGCGGCGATGCGCCGCACACCGACCCGGCCCCGCACCATGGCGTCCCAGGTCGACTCCCATCCGTTTCCGAGCGGTGAGAGTACCCCGCGACCGGTGATGACGACCCGGCGGTCGCCTCCTGCTTCGTTCATGGGCGCTTTCTCCTCTTCCGACCGTGGACGCGTCAGGGCCGGTGGTGCTCGACCAGGCGTTCGATCTCGGGTACGACGTCGTTCGGCGCGGGCATGGCCGCCATGTCGGCCCGCAGGCGCTCGGCACCTCGGGCGAAACCCTCCTCCGACAGCAGACGGCTCACGGCCTCCCCCACGTCGAGGGCGCGTGCCGGCGGCAGGCTGAGCCCGGCGCCGGCGCCGGCGATGCGGTCGGCCATGAAGGGGGCGTCGAGTTGCTGGGGCAGGATGACCTGCGGGGTGCCCGCGTAGGAGGCCGAACAGACCGTTCCCCAACCGCCGTGGTGGACCACGGCGGAGCAGGTGGGCAGCAGGGCGTGCAGGGGGGCGAACTCCACCACGCGCACGTTGTCGGGAAGCTCGGGCAGGTCGCGTTGG
>NZ_QOCZ01000087.1 GCF_018207095.1 Nocardiopsis sp. MG754419
CGTCCGTGTGGGGCCCGTGCCGCCTCGGCGGCGACGTCGTCGCCACGGACGGCGGGGGCGAGGGCCGGTGCCGTGGTCGTCGCGTTCGGGCCGAGCGCTCGGGTGCGTGGCATGGGCGTGGTCACTTCCGTTCGGATATGACGAGGCACGGCGCGCGGGGATGCGGCCGTGCCGTGGGGGAACGACTCCGGGGGTGCGGGGCGGGTGCCCCGCACCCCCGGAGCGGTGTCGTGTCGATGCCGGTGACTCCGCTATCCGGGGAGGCGGCGTCGGGTGGATCTACTCTGCGATCGAGTATTCCTCGTAGCCGGTGACCTCGTGGGTCTCACCGTCGAATCCGAAGATCTCGAAGGTGGCCGACGTCGGGTCGCCGTTGTCGTCGAAGTCGATGTTGCCGCTGGTGCCCTGGTAGTCGATCTCCTCGTCGTCGGCGAGCAGGTCGCGGCACTCACCGAAGGAGAAGCACTCGGTGCCCTCGGGGCGGCTGATCTCCGGAAGGTGCTCGACGTAGACGCTCGGGTCGACCGAGTCGGCGGCCTCGGCGGCCAGGGCGATCGCGGTGACGCAGTCGTAGACCTGCGGGGCGAACTGGAAGACGTCCAGGTCGGGGGCGAACGCGCGGAGCCCCTCGTTGAACTCGGGGTTGTCCGCACCCGGGGCGATGCCGGTGATGCCGTCGACGATGGACGGGTCGTCCTCGTTGACGGTGGTGCCCAGGTCCGGGCTGTTGAGGCCGTCGGTGATGTAGAGCTGGTCGCCTCCGACACCGCTCTCCAGCAGCTCGGCGATGACCTGGCCGCCCTCCTCGAAGGAGATGAGGGCGATCGCGTCGGGGTCCTCGTTGTTGACGGCGTTGACGACGCTGTCGAAGTTGGTGGCGTCGGGGTCGTAGGTCTCGGTCAGGGCGACCTCGGCGCCGAGGGCCTCGAGCTCGTCCTGGACGGCCTGCAGGTAGCCGTTGCCGTAGTCGTCCGCGCGGGCGACGATGGCGACGCTGGTCTGGTTGTTGTTGACGATCTCGCGCGCCATGACCGGACCGGACATCAGGTCGCTGGGGGCGGTACGGAAGTAGTAGCCGCCGTCGTCGATGTCGGTGAGGTCGGGCGCGGTGTTGGAGCCCGAGCACTGGACGATCTCGGCACCGGTGACGGTGTCGTAGATCGCCTGGGTCATACCCGAGGCGGCGGCGCCGATGACGGCGTTGACGTCGCTGTTGACGAGGCTGTTGGCGGCCTCGTTGGCCTGGGCGCCGTCGGCGGCCTCGTCACCCTCGACGATGTCGGGGACCTCGGTGCCGAGGATGCCGCCGGCGTCGTTGATCTCGGAGATCGCGTACTCGGCGGCGGTGATCTGCGGCGGGCCGAGGAAGGCGAGCGCGCCGGTCTGCGGGTAGATGATGCCGAAGGTGAACTCTTCACCCGCGGAATCGCCGCCGCCGTTGCCGCCGTCGTCGCCGTTGCCACACGCGGTCAGCCCCAGCACTAGGGCCGCGGTCGCGGCAGTGAGTCCTAGGACCTTCTTGCTTGCCATGATCGTGGTCACTCCGTTCAACCGGCGGTGCACTGACTGCGTGGTGCAGCCGTGCCGATGATGCAGATGCGTCCTGATGTCCGCGAAGTGTGGCATGACTTAATCAGGAGCTTTAGTGGAGCTTAATCATGGAAGTTCCACCCCGGGAAGCGGGAGACGGGGGTTGCGTCCGACTCGCTTTCATGCCGTTATGAAGCTGTGGTCAAGGAGAGGCCTCTTGGTCCTGGATTCTGGACGAATGTGACCGTTATCGGTCGCGCGGTTGCAATCTGTCATGACCGTTCGGCATGACGGGGCCCGACCGTCGAACCGTTTCCACCGGGCGGCCTGGTCAGGCGACGGTCGGGCGGTGGCTGCGGATCCGCCGCGCGGCGGACGCTCCGGGGCTCAGTTCGCGGGGGCCTCGCGCAGCATGCAGGTCAGGCGCGCCGTGCACACCTTCTTGCCCGCGTCGTCGGTGATGGTGATGTCCCACGTGGCGAGTGTGCGGCCCAGATGCACCGGGGTGGCCACGCCGGTGACGTGTCCCTCGGTGACGGAGCGGTGGTGGGTCGCGTTGATCTCGATCCCCACGGCGACGCGGCCGAACGCGTGCGCGTGGACGGTGGAGCCGATCGACCCCAGGGACTCGGCGAGGACGCACGAGGCGCCGCCGTGCAGCAGACCGAAGGGTTGGCGGTTGCCCTCGACCGGCATACGGCCCACGACACGCTCGGGAGTGGCCTCGGTGACCTCGATGCCCATGGTCTCCAGAAGACCGCCGGTGAGCGCTCCGGACTCCAACAGTTCCTTCAGTTCCTGGGCCTGCGTGCTCATTGTGGTGCCTTCCGATCCGGTCAGGTGGCCTCGTACCCGGTCGAACCTCCCGGACACGAGGCCGTGTTCCCGCGGCGATGGCCACGGAGTGTCCGCAGCGCATCCTAAGATTTCCCCTGTGGTGACCAAGCGAGAGACCCCCGAACAGACAGCCCCGGCCGACGGCGGACGCCCCCGCCTGCTCCTTCTGGACGGCCACTCGATGGCCTTCCGCGCGTTCTTCGCGTTGCCCGTCGAGAACTTCGGTACGAGTACCGGGCAAGCGACCAACGCCGTGTACGGGTTCGCCTCCATGTTGGTGAAGCTGTTGCGCGACGAGGAGCCCACGCACGTCGCGGTGGCGTGGGACCTGTCGGGCCCCACGTTCCGGGACGAGGAGTACGACGGGTACAAGGGGGGCCGTTCGGAGACACCGCCGGAGTTCCCCTCCCAGGTGCCGCTGACCCAGGACCTGATGCGGTTGATCGGGGTGGCCAACCTGTCCGCCCCCGGGTTCGAGGCGGACGACGTCATCGCCACGCTCGCCCACCAGGGGGGCGAGGCGGGTATGGAGGTGCTCATCGCCTCCGGTGACCGGGACGCCTTCCAGTTGGTCACCGAGGACTGCACGGTGCTCTACCCGGGCAAGAGCCTGTCGGACCTGCGCCGGATGGACCCGGCCGCGGTCGAGGACAAGTACGGCGTGACGCCCGAGCGGTACCGGGACCTGGCCGCGCTCGTGGGCGAGAAGGCGGACAACCTGCCGGGTGTGCCGGGGGTGGGCCCCAAGACCGCCGCGAAGTGGATCGCCAAGTTCGGGTCCCTGGAGGCCCTGGTGGAGCGGGCCGACGAGGTCACGGGCAAGGCGGGCCAGAACTTCCGGGACCACCTGGCCGACGTGCTGCGCAACCAGCGGCTCAACCGGTTGGTCACCGACGTCCCCCTGGACATGGAGGTGGGCGCTCTCGGGCTGGGCGAGACCGACCGGGCCGGGGTGGACGCGCTCTTCGACAACCTGGAGTTCGCCTCCAACCTGCGCGACCGCCTGTACGCGGTGGTGCGCACCGCCGAGTCCGCCGAGGATGGGGACTCCCACGCCTCCGGTGAGGGCTTCGAGGTGGAGGTGACCGCCGCCGACACGGGCGAGGTCGCCGCCTGGCTCACCGCGCACGCCTCCGCCGAGGGTGTCACCGCCCAGGCCCCGGCCGGGGTGGCCCTGGAGGCCACCTGGGGGCGTGGCACCGGGCGGGTGGACGCGCTCGCGATCACCGTGGCGGGCGGTGCCTCGCTGTACGTGGATCCCACGCGGCTGGACGGTGCCGACCACGAGGCGCTGGCGGCCTTCCTCGCCGACGCCGACCGCCCCAAGGTGGTGCACGAGTACAAGGGCGCGCTCCTGGCCCTGGGCGCCCACGGGTGGACCCTGGGCGGAGTGGTCAGTGACACCGCCTTGGCCGCCTACCTCGTGCAGCCGGGGCAGCGCAGGTTCGACCTCACCGACCTGACCCGCAAGTACCTGGGTCGGGAACTGGAGGAGGACACCGACGGCGACCAGCTCAGCCTCGACCTGGGGGAGCAGGGCGACGGTGGGCGCGGGCGCGTGACGGCCGTGCGCGCCGCGGCCACCCGTGACCTGGCGGTGGTGCTCGCCGCGGAACTGGACAAGCGCGGTGGCGCGCACCTATTGCGCGAGGTGGAGTTGCCGCTGGTGGACGTGCTGGCGCGGATGGAGCGGGCCGGGATCGCCGCCGACCGCCCCTACCTGGAGGAGCTTCAGGGGGAGTTCGCCTCCGCGGGTCGCGCCGCGGTGGCGCGGGCGCACGAGATCGTGGGCCGTGAGTTCAACCTGGGTTCGCCCAAGCAGTTGCAGCAGGTGCTGTTCGAGGACCTGGAGCTGCCGAGGACCAAGAAGATCAAGACCGGCTACACCACCGACGCCGACGCGTTGGCGTGGCTGGCCCTGCAGACCGACAACGAGCTTCCCGGGGTGCTGCTGCACCACCGCGACCAGACCAAGCTGCGCACCACGGTCGAGGGTCTGATCAAGACGATCGCGGACGACGAGCGGATCCACACCACCTTCAACCAGACGGTGGCGGCGACCGGGCGGCTCAGCTCCACCGACCCCAACCTGCAGAACATCCCGGTGCGCACCGACGTGGGGCGTCGGATCCGGCGGGCGTTCGTCGTGGGCGAGGGCTTCGAGGAGCTGCTGACGGCGGACTACAGCCAGATCGAACTGCGGATCATGGCGCACCTGTCCGGGGAACAGGCGCTGATCGACGCGTTCAACAGCGGCTACGACTTCCACGCGCAGATGGCCTCGCAGGTGTTCGGCATCGAGGTGGACGAGGTCGACGGCGAGGCGCGTTCCAGGATCAAGGCCATGAGCTACGGCCTGGCCTACGGGCTGAGCGCCTACGGGCTCTCCCAGCAGTTGGGGATCGCCCCGGACGAGGCCAAGAAGCTCATGGAGGACTACTTCGCGAGCTTCGGCGGGGTGCGCGACTACCTCAACGAGGTGGTGGAGCAGGCTCGAAAGGTGGGGTACACCGAGACGATCCTGGGGCGGCGCCGGTACCTTCCGGACCTGACCAGCGACCAGCGACAGCGTCGCGAGATGGCCGAGCGCATGGCGCTCAACGCGCCCATCCAGGGGTCGGCGGCCGACATCATCAAGGTGGCCATGCTCCAGGTGGACGCCGCGCTGACCGAGGGCGGGCACGACTCCCGGGTCCTGCTGCAGGTGCACGACGAACTCGTGGTGGAGGTCGCGCCGGGCGAGCGCGAGGCGGTCGAAAACCTCGTGACGCACGAGATGGGGTCCGCCTATGATCTGCAGGTCCCGCTGGGCGTCTCGGTCGGCAGCGGGCAGAACTGGCACGACGCCGCGCACTGAGCCGCCCCGGGCCGAGGCCGCGTTCCGATGGCGGACGCCGGCTGGGGCCGGACCCTCGTGGTCCGCGGTGCTCCCGCCGGCGTCCGAACGGACGATCCCGTGCGACGGGGTCGATGACGACGGGTCCTCGACGACCCAGGAGAGGTGAGAACGGTGGCCGGGCAGGACGAGACCACGAAGGGTCTGGCCGTGGGGCCCGTGACCGTTCCCGCGGACGCCTTGACATGGCGGTTCTCGCGGTCCTCGGGGCCGGGAGGTCAGCACGTCAACACCTCCGACACCCGGGTGTCGCTGTCGTTGGACGTGGCCTCCTGCGCCGCCCTGGGGGCGACCCGCCGGGCGCGGGCCCTGGAACGGCTCCAGGGGAGGCTGGTCGACGGCGTGCTGACGGTGTCGGCGCAGACCCACCGGTCGCAGGCGCGCAACCGGGCGGAGGCCAGGGAGAAGCTGGCGGCGGTGCTGGCGGAGGCGATCGCGCCTCCGCCGCCCGAGCGGCGCCGACGCCGTCCGTCCAAGGGGGCGGCGCGGCGTCGTGTGGAGGCCAAGCGGCAGCGGGGCGCGGTCAAACGCGCCCGATCGCGCCCTCCGATGGACTGACGGCGCAGGTTTTTTCGGAAGGTTCCGCGTACGGTTCGGCGAGGTGCGGGCTACGGGTCGGTAAGCGCGGTCGGACATGCGACGCCGCCTAGTTGATCTTGGCCACTGTGCTCCTGTAAATTGCGGCCATTATGGCCTTCGCCGGGTCGGTGGCCCTCGGTTCCGATTGACCAGGACGCCCTTGTCTCATATTCTGGCCTGAGCGTTGTGGGTTCGTGCGTGCGTCTGTCGTCTCCGTAGGGGGCGAAGGGTTGCACCGCATCGGTCTCCACTCTGGACCCGGTAGTCGGCGGTCACGGACGGCTCGTTCCGTGCATGTGGCCCTGCTTCTTGCTTCTGGACGACGGATCGAACAGCCCGATCCCGCGGCGTGCCCATTTCCTGTTCCTGTCCGTATCCGGAGTCCACCCACAAATGACGAGCAGCACCGAGGCCACCTCGACACCCCAGGTAGCGGTCAACGACATCGGGTCCGAGGAAGCCTTCCTCGCGGCGATCGACGAGACCATCAAGTACTTCAACGACGGTGACATTGTCGAGGGCACCATCGTGAAGGTCGATCGAGACGAGGTCTTGCTCGACATCGGTTACAAGACCGAAGGTGTCATCCCCTCCCGGGAACTGTCGATCAAGCATGACGTCGATCCCGGCGAGGTCGTTGCCGTCGGCGACCAGGTCGAAGCCCTCGTTCTCCAGAAGGAGGACAAGGAAGGCCGTCTGATCCTGTCCAAGAAGCGCGCTCAGTACGAGCGGGCCTGGGGCACGATCGAGAAGATCAAGGAAGAGGACGGCGTCGTCACCGGCACCGTCATCGAGGTCGTCAAGGGTGGTCTCATCCTCGACATCGGCCTGCGCGGCTTCCTGCCCGCCTCCCTGGTCGAGATGCGCCGTGTGCGCGACCTGCAGCCCTACGTGGGCCGTGAGCTCGAAGCCAAGATCATCGAGCTGGACAAGAACCGCAACAACGTGGTCCTGTCCCGTCGCGCCTGGCTCGAGCAGACGCAGTCCGAGGTGCGCCAGACGTTCCTCAACACCTTGCAGAAGGGCCAGATCCGCAAGGGCGTCGTCTCTTCGATCGTCAACTTCGGTGCCTTCGTGGACCTGGGTGGCGTCGACGGCCTGGTGCACGTCTCCGAGCTCTCCTGGAAGCACATCGACCACCCGAGCGAGGTCGTCGAGGTGGGCCAGGAGGTCACCGTCGAGGTTCTCGACGTGGACATGGAGCGCGAGCGCGTCTCCCTGTCGCTCAAGGCGACCCAGGAAGACCCGTGGCAGCAGTTCGCCCGGACCCACCAGATCGGCCAGGTCGTTCCCGGCAAGGTCACCAAGCTGGTTCCGTTCGGTGCGTTCGTGCGCGTCGAGGAGGGCATCGAGGGCCTGGTCCACATCTCCGAGCTGGCCGAGCGCCACGTCGAGGTGCCCGAGCAGGTCGTCCAGGTCGGCACCGAGATCTTCGTCAAGATCATCGACATCGACCTCGACCGCCGTCGCATCAGCCTCTCGCTGAAGCAGGCCAACGAGGCCGTCTCGCCCGACCAGGTGGACTTCGACCCCACTCTGTACGGCATGGCCGCGGACTACGACGAGCAGGGCAACTACAAGTACCCCGAGGGCTTCGACCCCGAGTCCGGCGAGTGGCTCGAGGGCTTCGAGGCTCAGCGGGACGAGTGGGAGCGCAGCTACGCCGAGGCGCAGGCTCGTTTCGAGGCTCACCGCAAGCAGGTCGAGGAGGCGCGTGCGGCCGAGGCCGACGCCGCCAACGCTCCTGCTCCGGAGGAGGAGGACGAGTACACCGGTGGCGGTCAGAGCACCGGCACCTCCACCGGCTCCGACTCCGGCAGCAGCGGCGCCCTGGCCTCCGACGAGGCCCTGGCCGCTCTGCGCGAGAAGCTCGCGGGCGGCGAGGCCTAGGCCTTCTCCGCCGGGCTCCGGCCCGAGTGACGGTTGTTCGAGGGGCCGTCCCCATCACGGGGGCGGCCCCTCGCCGTGTGCCGGGGGCCGGGCACGATCAGCAGACCGGGCCGGGGCCCGCGGCGACGGCCCGGAGCAGGTCCCGGACCAGGTCGGTGTCGATGTCCTCGGGACGGCGGAAACGCAGACACCCCTTGCCCCGGTCGTGGCCGGCGAGCCGGTCGGCGAAGGCCGCGATGACGTCCTCACGCAGCACGTAGATCGACACGTACCGTTTCTGCAGCGCGAATCCGGCGCTCACGGTGCCGTCGCGCCGATAGGTGGGCATCCCGTGGGCCATCACCTCCGCGAACCCGCCGAGCTCGCTCCGGAACAGGTCCCGTAGACCCTCCATGGCCGCCCGATGGGCGTCCGGGATCTCCGCCAGGTAGTGGTCGACGTCGTCGGCCTCGCTGCTCACCATGGGTCGAGAGTACGCCCACGTCGCTTCGAGGCCCTAGGGTGCGTGTGTACCCCCGAGGGGACGGGGACCGCACAAGGAGGCGACGTGTTCGACATCCACCCGGCCACCGTGGAGGACGCGGGGGAGCTGTTCACCCTCCAGCGTGCCGCCTACGTCGACGAGGCGCAGGCCTACGGGGACCCCTTCATCCTCCCGCTCACCGAGGGCCTGTCCCGGGTGGAGCGTCAGCTCACCGCCGACGACTCCCTGGTCCTCAAAGCGGTGGTCGGTCACCGTTCGGTGGGGGTGGTCCGCGCCGTGACCACCGGTACCACCGGGGTGGTGGGGCGGCTGGCCGTCGCCCCCGACATGCGCCGACGGGGGATCGCGCGTGCCCTGATGACCCGGGTCGAGGAGGAGCTGCGGCTGCGGCACCCGGACCTGGCCGCGCTGACGCTGTTCGCCGGGGCGCAGAACACCACCGAGCAGCGCCTGTACCGGAGGCTGGGGTACGCCGAGACGCACCGGGAGCGTGTCGCCGACCACCTGGTGATGGTGCACATGCGCAAGGAACTGGACCAGGTCACGGCGGGGTCGGTGTGAGGACGGGACGGCGCGGCCTCTAGGGTGCGGACATGCTGAAAGTGGGACTCACCGGCGGGATCGGTTCGGGCAAGAGCGCGGTGTCGGCCGCGCTGGCCTCCTACGGGGCCGTGGTCATCGACGCCGACGCTCTGGCTCGGGAGGTGGTGGAACCGGGCACGCCCGGACTGGCCGAGATCGTCGCGGAGTTCGGGGAGAACGTGCTCACCCCCGACGGTCGGCTGGACCGGCCGGCCCTAGGGGAAGTGGTGTTCGCCGACGAGTCCCGGCTGGCGCGGCTCAACGCCATCGTCCACCCGAAGGTGGGTGAGCGCAGTGGCCGGTTGATGGAGGAGGCGCTGGCCTCGGGCGTGGAGATCGTGGTCTACGACGTTCCCCTGCTGGTGGAGAACGGCCTGGAGTCGCTCTACGACGTGGTGGTCGTGGTCGACGCCCCCGACGAGGCCAGGGTGGAACGGGTGGCCCGTGACCGCGGCATGCCGCGCGAGCAGGTGCGGGCCCGCATCGCCGCCCAGGCCGACCGCGAGACGCGGCTGGCCGCGGCCGACGTCGTGGTGGACAACTCCGGGACGCGGGACGACCTGGCCGAACGGGTCGCCGGCCTGTGGGCCGAGCTCGGAGAACGCGCCGGCTAGGGCCTGGCCTCTCAGGGCCCGCGCTGCGCGTCGGCGCCTGTCGGGGTGCGCGGCGGCGTGGCGGGCACCCACGGCACCCGCGGTGGGAGGGCGCGTTCCTCACGATCCCACCGGCCACCCCTGCTCGGGTCCCGAGGGACTCACGCGGGATCCTCCGGACCCGGGTCCTCCGGGGAGGGCGCGTCGTCCATCGCCCGGGACAGGAAGGTCCCGGCCTGGACGGCCTCGCGGACCAGTTCCTCGCGGACGCTGTGCGCCGCGCGCACGCTCAGCATGCTTGAGTCGAGTTCCTCGGTGGGCGAGGGGTCCTGACCGGAGGTGAGGGCCAGATCGGCGTAGTCCGCGGCCCGGTCGGCGATCTCCTGGCACTGTTCCCACTCGTAGTGGGCGATGACGGCGGCGTGGACGCGTTCGCCGTAGGCGGCCAGTTCGTCGACGCGTTGTGCCAGGGCCCGGTGCGCCCGGGCCACGGCTTCGGTCTGCGGTTCCAGGGCCCGGGTGACCTGGTCGGAGACGGCGTCCTTGCGGCGTTGGAGGAGTTCGCGGCGTAAGGAGCGTAATCGGAGCAGTTCCTGGGAGAGCCGCCACTCCTCCTCGCGTAACAGGGGCAGGGTCCGGGAGGCGTCGAAGGAGCCGCCGAGGACACGACGACCCTCCTCCACCCGGTCGGTGGTCTGCTGCAGCCGTGTGAACAGGTGGGCTTCGGGCTCCTCGCGCCGACCGGCGAACGCGGAGGGGCGGCCGAAGTCCTCGGGTAGGACGTACCTGCCATGGTGTTCGGCGGCCAGACGGGCGGTCATCCCCGGGCGCATGATCGCGGCGCCCCCGGCGGCGCCGGTGGTGAGGAAGAGCGCGGCCAGGGCCGGGTCGCCGGGGAGGCCGGAGCCGAGGACGCCGGAGAGGACCCAGTGGGCGCCGAGGACCCCGGCGATCGAGGTGGGCAGCGCCCAGAAAGCGTGCATGATGAGGTCGGGCCAGTCGTCGGAGACGCTGCCCCTTCGGGAGATCAGTCCGAGCAGGAGCAGGGTGCCGCCCAGGGACAGCAGGACCATGAGCGGGACGGCCAGGGACTCCACGAGGAGGGCCAGGACACCGGCGGAGGTGGTCCCCAGCAGGAGGGCCAGCGCGCTCTCCCGCCAGGTGGGATGCCCGGGCGGTGGTTGGGAGGCGGGTATGAGCCGGTCGCTATGGGCGCGCAGCCGTTCGATGACGCTGTCGGGAAGAGCTGGATCGAAGGTGGGCCTAGAAGGATGGGACACGGCGTGTACCTCACTTGTCGGGCACTTCTCGCTCACTTCGATGGTAACGCGGTGCGACCGTCCGGGGCAGGGATGTCAGAGGTGGTCTGTAGCGTTGGGACAAGGGGACGGACGGGCGGTCCGTGGTTCGACGGAGGATTGAGGCCTAGTGAGACCGGTCAGCGACATCAAACGCAGTGAGGCCCCGTTCGAGGTCGTCTCGGAGATGACCCCCGCGGGAGACCAGCCGAGCGCGATCGCGCGGATCAGTGAACGGGTACGGGACGACGAACGGCACACGGTGCTGTTGGGAGCGACCGGTACCGGTAAGACGGCGACGGTGGCGTGGACGGTGGAGCAGCTCCAGCGGCCGACGCTGGTGATGCAGCCGAACAAGACGCTGGCCGCGCAGTTCGCGAACGAGTTGCGGCAGATGATGCCGAACAACGCGATCGAGTACTTCGTCTCGTACTACGACTATTACCAGCCCGAGGCGTACGTCCCCCAGAGCGACACCTACATCGAGAAGGACTCGTCCATCAACGACGAGGTGGAGCGGCTGCGGCACTCGGCCACCAACTCGCTGCTCACCCGGCGCGACACCATCGTGGTCGCCTCGGTCTCGTGCATCTACGGTCTGGGCACGCCCCAGGAGTACGTGGACCGGATGGCGCAGTTGGCGGTCGGCATGGAGGTCGACCGGGACGACCTGCTGCGGCGGTTGGTGGAGATGCAGTACGCCCGCAACGACATGGCTTTCACTCGCGGCACGTTCCGGGTGCGCGGGGACACCATCGAGATCATCCCGGTCTACGAGGAGCTGGCGATCCGCATCGAGATGTTCGGTGACGAGGTCGAGCGGCTGCTGACGCTGCACCCGCTCACCGGAGAGGTCCTGGGCGAGAGCCAGGAGATGTTCATCTTCCCCGCCTCGCACTACGTGGCCGGCGAGGAGCGCACCGAACGGGCCATCACCTCGATCGAGGCGGAACTGGGCGAGCGTCTGGCCGAGCTGGAGGGTCAGGGCAAGCTCTTGGAGGCGCAGCGACTGCGCATGCGCACCACCCACGACCTGGAGATGATGCGGCAGCTGGGGACCTGTTCGGGGATCGAGAACTACTCGCGGCACTTCGACGGTCGTGAGCCGGGCAGCGCGCCGAACACGCTCCTGGACTACTTCCCCGAGGACTTCCTGCTGGTCCTGGACGAGTCGCACGTGACGGTCCCGCAGGTCGGCGCGATGTACGAGGGCGACGCGGCGCGCAAGCGCACCCTGGTCGACCACGGCTTCCGTCTGCCGTCGGCGTTGGACAACCGGCCGCTCAAGTGGGAGGAGTTCACCGAGCGGATCGGGCAGTCGGTGTACCTGTCGGCCACCCCGGGCAAGTACGAGCTGCGTCAGAGCGGCGGTGAGGTGGTCGAGCAGGTGATCCGCCCGACCGGCCTGGTGGACCCGGAGGTGTTGGTCAAGCCCACCGACGGGCAGATCGATGACCTGGTGCACGAGATCCGGGAGCGGGCCGAGCGGTCCGAGCGGGTTCTGGTGACCACGCTCACGAAGAAGATGGCCGAGGACCTGACCGACTACTTCGCGGAGTTGGGGATCCGGGTCCGGTATCTGCACAGCGAGGTGGACACGCTCCGACGGGTGGAGCTGCTGCGCGAGCTGCGTGTGGGCGAGTTCGACGTGCTCGTCGGCATCAACCTGCTGCGCGAGGGCCTGGACCTGCCCGAGGTGTCGCTGGTGGCCATCCTGGACGCGGACAAGGAGGGTTTCCTGCGTTCGGAGACCTCGCTGATCCAGACCATCGGTCGTGCGGCGCGTAACGTGGCCGGTCAGGTCCACATGTACGCCGACAACACGACGGACTCCATGCGGGCGGCGATCGAGGAGACCAACCGGCGCCGGGACAAGCAGTTGGCCTACAACGCCGAACACGGCATCGACCCGACCCCGCTGCGCAAGCAGATCGCCGACATCCTGGACACCCTCAACCGCGAGGACGTGGACACCGAGGAGCTCATGTCGACCGGGTACCGGCAGGGGCAGAAGAACGCCAAGGCGCCGGTGCCGGCCCTGGGAGAGAAGGCCGACGTGGCGAACATGCCGCGGGCGGAACTGGCCGGGCTCATCGAGCAGCTCAGTGAGCAGATGCACCAGGCGGCGACGGACCTTCAGTTCGAGCTCGCGGCCAGGCTGCGTGACGAGATCGGTGAGTTGAAGCGCGAACTCCGCGGCATGGACGCGGCCGGGGTGCAGTGACCGCAAGGGCGTTCGTCGGGCGGGTGCACCCGCCCGACGAACGCCCGCGGGATCCCGTGGCAGACCCCCTTCATCGGTCTCGGTAAGGAAACGATCACAGAACGCTTGGGTCGCACAGTTACCTGAGCGTGACATAGTCTTGGGCTTCACCCAAGGGGTATGTCCTGATTGCCGTTTTCTGTTGGGGGAGTTCCATGACCGGTCGGGTGCTCATAGGTGTGGGGGGCGTGGTGCTGCTGGGCTCCCTGGTGGCCGGCTGTGGGGCGGACCGGGATTCTCCGGAGGAGATCGACCCCGCCCACGGGGCGGAGCAGGGGCAGGGGCACGACGCCGCCACCGAACCCGAGGGCAACGTCATCGACGACGAGGTGATCCGCGTGGTCGACGACGAGGCGGACGTGCGGGTCGACTGTGCCGAACGTGAGGTCGTGGTCACCGCGGACCGCGCCACCGTCGTTCTCGACGGGGCCTGCGGTGTGGTGCGCGCCACCGGTCGCGGCTCGGTCGTCGAGATCGGCAGCGCCGAGAAGATCGTCCTGGCGGGCGTGGACAACGAGATCACCTTCGCCGAGGGTGACCCCGAGGTGATCAACCAGGGGCGCAACACGACCGTCAACGCGTCCGGCGACGCCGAGGGCTGAGCCGTCCCCGCCCCGGGATCCCCTGTGGCGCAGGCGACTTCGTGTCGGTGGATTCACCGACCCGCCACCCGAGAGTGACCTTCGATCCGTTACCGTGGAGCGCGTTCACCCGCTCGCGCGGGCGCGGCGCACGAAGGGCGGTGCCGGTCGGCGCCGGACCTTCACCCGGTTCGCCGGTTCCGTGTACCGAGGCACCGATAAGGCGGTACGGTCGTTCTGGTCTCCACGAAGCCGGTATGTCCGCGATGTGGGCGCGATGACCGTGGGGCGATGCGGTGCGACGGCACCAGCCGCCCGGACCGCGCGAGGACCGAGGGTGTTCGCTTGACAGGAACCCGCTAGGGGAGGGGTGGATGAGCGGTTATGTCGCACGGGTGCGACATGATGAGTCGCCCGGGGGCGACATCGGACTCGACCCGTTGGTGCGTTCGGCCGCCCAACGTTGGGCGGAGTCGGACCCCCTGCTGCCCGAACCCGTGGGGTTCGCCCCCAACTCCTACCCGCTCCTGACCGTCAGCGACGAGGATGGTCACACCGTCGCCGCGGGCAGCATGCACTACACCTGGTACCAGCCGGGTGAGGTCGGTCGGATCTGGGGCGTTCCCGACCAGCACTGGCTCACCCCCATCGTCGGTGGCCCCGAGCCCGGCCGCGCGCTGGACTCGCTGCTCACCAGTTGGCGCGACCAGTTGGAGGACCTGCCCACCGGTACCGGTTCGGAGTCCGCCGCCCTGGTCAGCTGGCCGGCCCGTGACGTCGCGGGGATCATCCCGCTGCAACGCCACGGCCTACAGCCCTACACCGTGCTCGCGGCGCGTCAGCGCCGCCGGGGGGTGCCGCCGTCGCTGCCACCGCGCGACGTGGCCATCCGCCTCGCCGACATCAGCGACCTGACCCAGGTGGTCGGTCTGTTGATGGAGGAGCACCGGTACGAACAGAACTTCGGTGGCGTGTTCCTGCAGCCCGACACCGCCGAACAGACCCGTGAGGTCGCGGCGCGGGCGCTCAACCGCTCGCGCTCGTGGATCTGGTTGGCCGAACGCCGGGGCCGCGCCGTCGGACTGCTCTGGGTGTCGCCGCCCGAACGCTCGCGCTGGGCCAAGTCGCTCGTGCGGGCCCGCCCGATCGCGCACATCGGCTACGGGGTCGTGACCGCCGCCGAGCGCGGCCACGGGATCGGCACCGCCCTGGTCAGCCAGGCCCACCAGGCCCTGGACAGCCACGGGGTGGGGGTGTCGGTGCTCAACTACGCGGCGATGAACCCGTTGTCGGGGCCGTTCTGGCACCGCATGGGCTACCGCCCGGTGTGGACCACCTGGGAGGTCCGGCCCGCGCTGGCCCTGCGCTGACCCCGCACCCGGTCACCGGCGCGGGGAGCACCCTCACGGGGCGGGGAACGGCCGCGTTCCCGCCCCCGGTGACGAGGCTCACGAAGCCCCTCGACTAGCCTGAGCCCCGGGGCCTCCGCCGGTTGCCTCGGGCCGTTGCGCGAACGCCCGGTGGCGCGGCGGGAACCGTCGGGACCGTGGGTGGGTCGGCTCGTTCCTCGCGCGCCCACCGTCGATCCCTCCGTGGGTCCACGGTGAACACGCTTCGCCGAGGCCCCGACGGAAGAACGCCCCCTGTGGTGCGACAGAGCAAGGCCTGGGCGCGCGAGCGCGACGGTGCCTGAGAGGTGGATCCGATGACCGACCGTGGGCCCGAGGGCGGCGAGCACGTGGAGATCGTGGAGGTGGGTCCGCGCGACGGTCTCCAGAACGAGGCCACCGTGCTGTCGGTCGAGGATCGGATCACACTGATCGACCGCGCGGTCGACGCGGGGGTGCGGCGGATCGAGGCGGTCAGCTTCGTCAACCCCAAGCGGGTGCCGCAGATGGCCGGGGCCGAGGAGATCATGGCCGGGGTCCGACGCGAACCCGGGGTCTCGTTCATCGGTCTGGCGCTCAACCGACGTGGCCTCGACCGCGCCCTGGCCGCGGGGGTGTCCGAGGTCAACGTCGCCGTGCCGGCCACCGACGGGTTCTGCGTCCGCAACCAGGGGTGCACGGTCGACGAGATGCTCGACGCCCTCACGGACATGGACAGGGCCCTCCAGGGCACCGGTGTACCGCTGAGCGTCACCGTGTCCACGGCCTTCGGGTGCCCGTTCGACGGGGAGGTCGCCCCCGAGCGGGTCGCCGAGGTCGTGCGCCGGATCGCCGACACGAGCGCCGTGGAGATCGCGCTGGCCGACACCATCGGGGTCGGGGTGCCCTTCCAGGTCCGCGAGCTGCTGCGCCGGACCGCCGAGGTCGCGCCCGGGCGGACCCTGCGCTGCCACTTCCACAACACCCGCAACACCGGCTACGCGAATGCGCTGGCCGCCGTGGAGGAGGGGGTGCGGGTGCTCGACTCCAGCCTCGGCGGGTTCGGCGGCTGCCCCTTCGCTCCGGCGGCCACCGGCAACATCGCCACCGAGGACCTGCTGTACCTGCTGCACCGCAGCGGCCTGCGCACCGGTGTGAGCCTGACCGAGGCGGCGGCCCTGGGCGACTGGATGGGTGAACGCCTCGACAAGGCCCCGCCCGCGTACCTGGGCCGGGCCCGGGGTTTCCCGGCCTGACCCGCACCGGTGGCCACCGCTGTGCGGCTCGGGGCCTCCGCCGCGCTTCGGCCCGTGTCCGGACGTCTGACGGCGGCGCGGGAGCCTTCGGGACTTTCGGGGCGGGCCCGTTCCTCGCGATCCCACCCAAGGGCCCTCCCCGGGTCGCGGAGAGCAGGCCCACGGGCACCCGAACGCACATCCCCCACGGTGCGGTCCAGCGCGCCCACGCGACCCCTCTGAGGGGGAGGAGCCGCCTGGCCCCAGAGCCGCCCGTGTTCCACCCCTCGGCCCCCAGGGGCGAGGATCACTTCGCGCCCGCGGTGTCCTCGGCACCGAGTGCGGCATTCGGGGGAGGACGGTAGCGTTCCTTCCGTCCGATGCTCGGTGTTGCCTTCGCCACCCGGCCGGCGGGGCCGACACGCGAGAGTGCCGCAGCACCGGCCCTTGTCGGTGATCGCGCAGGTGGTGATGGGGAACAGTGCGGCGTGGGGAGACGTTCCCCGGTGTGGGCGAACGGAGGGCCTGTTATCCTGGTGCCCCGTGGAGTCCTACGTGCTGGAACGGCATCGCCGCCGCTCGGACCCGGACCACCGCACGGCCGCTCGGCTCGTTTGAGCCCGCCGTAGCCACTCACACCACGGGAGCAACACTTTGGCATCCGCCGCGACCACCAAGCACCTTTTCGTTACCGGCGGCGTCGCCTCCAGTCTCGGCAAGGGCCTGACCGCCTCCAGCCTGGGCCGACTCCTGAAGTCGCGGGGCCTGCGGGTCACCATGCAGAAGCTGGACCCCTACCTCAACGTCGACCCGGGGACGATGAACCCCTTCCAGCACGGCGAGGTCTTCGTCACCGACGATGGCGCCGAGACCGACCTGGACGTGGGCCACTACGAGCGTTTCCTGGACGTGGAGCTGTCCGCGTCGGCCAACGTCACCACCGGCCAGATCTACTCCAGCGTCATCGCCAAGGAGCGGCAGGGCGCCTACCTCGGTGACACCGTGCAGGTCATCCCGCACATCACCAACGAGATCAAGTCGCGCATCTACGCGATGGACGCCCCCGACGTCGACATCGTCATCACCGAGATCGGCGGCACCGTCGGCGACATCGAGTCGCAGCCCTTCCTGGAGGCGGTCCGCCAGATCCGCCACGAGATCGGCCGGGAGAACTGCTTCTTCCTGCACGTGTCCCTCATCCCGTTCCTCGGCCCGTCCGGGGAGATGAAGACCAAGCCCACCCAGCACTCGGTCGCCGCCCTGCGCAGCATCGGTATCCAGCCCGACGCCATCGTGTGCCGCTCGGACCGGCCCATCACGCAGAGCCTCAAGTCCAAGATCAGCCTCATGTGCGACGTGGACGAGGCCGGCGTGGTCTCCACCCCCGACGCCCCCTCCATCTACGACATCCCCAAGGTGCTGCACCGCGAGGGTCTCGACGCCTACGTCGTGCGCCGCCTGGGCATGCCCTTCCGCGACGTGGACTGGACCGAGTGGGATGAGCTGCTGCGCCGTGTGCACCAGCCCGACCACGAGGTCACCATCGCCATGGTCGGCAAGTACATCGACCTGCCCGACGCCTACCTGTCGGTCAGCGAGGCCCTGCGCGCCGGTGGGTTCGCCACCGAGACCCGGGTGAACATCCGCTGGGTGGCCAGCGACAACTGCGCCAGCCCCTCGGGCGCGGCCGCCGAGCTGGACGGCGCCGACGGCATCCTCATCCCCGGCGGCTTCGGTGTGCGCGGTATCGAGGGCAAGCTCGGCGCCATCCGCTACGCCCGTGAGAACGGGCTCCCGCTGCTGGGCATCTGCCTGGGCCTGCAGGGTCTGGTCATCGAGTACGCCCGCAACGTGCTGGGGCTGGAGGGTGCCAACAGCCTGGAGTTCGACGACAAGGCCGTCGACGCCGTCATCGCCACCATGGCCGACCAGGAGGACGTGGTCGCGGGTGACCGCGACATGGGCGGCACCATGCGTCTGGGCCTGTACCCGGCCGAGCTGGGCGAGGGCACCCTGGTCCGTGACCTCTACGACGGTCGGGAGCAGGTGTCCGAGCGTCACCGGCACCGCTTCGAGGTCAACAACGCCTACCGGTCCGACCTGGAGAAGGCGGGTCTGGTGTTCTCCGGGCTCTCTCCCGATGGCAAGCTGGTGGAGTACGTGGAACTGCCCCGGGACGTCCACCCGTTCTTCATCGCGACGCAGGCGCACCCGGAGCTGCGGTCCCGTCCGACCAACGCCCACCCGCTCTTCCGCGGGCTCGTCTCCGCTGCTCTGGAGCACAAGGAGTCCTGAGCGGGCACGGTCGGTCGGCGGGGCCCGAGCCTGGAGAGGGGCCGCATGACCGACCGGGTCGCAAACGAGACGACGGGGGCGTACGCGCGGGTCGCGGACGCCCCCGAGTCGTGGCCGGTGGAACGCTCCGAGGAGCGGTTCCGCGGGGCCAAGTGCGGCATGCGCACGGACTGGGTGGAGATGCCCGGGGCCGCTGGTGTCGGTCGCACCGTCGCCGCCCGTGACTACATGGACCACCCGGGTGCCGCGGCGATCGTGGCTCTGGACGAGCGGGGCCGTGTGCTGTTGCTGCGCCAGTACCGGCACGCCACCGGGCACACCCTGTGGGAGCTGCCCGCGGGCCTGCTGGACGAGGTGGGGGAGGGGCCACTGGCCACCGCCCGCCGGGAACTGCTGGAGGAGGCGGGACTGCGCGCGGCCACCTGGCACACGTTGCCCGACTTCTTCCCCAGCACCGGTTTCTCCAACGAGCGCATCCACGTGTTCCTCGCCCGGGACCTGACCGAGGTGCCCGAGGAGGAGATCGACTTCGTGCGCGAGCACGAGGAGACCGACCTGGCCGCCGAGTGGCTGCCGTTGGAGGACGCGGTGCGCGCCGTGCTCGACGGTCGGTTGCACAACGGTGCGACGCTCATCGGGGTCCTGGCGACGCACGCCGCG
The DNA here is from genome assembly GCF_018207095.1 of Nocardiopsis sp. MG754419. GTDB lineage: Bacteria > Actinomycetota > Actinomycetes > Streptosporangiales > Streptosporangiaceae > Nocardiopsis. Next base: position 19,091 of record NZ_QOCZ01000087.1, read on the forward strand.
GTGGGGGACGGGTTCGCGTCGCTGTCCGTGGCCCTCGACCACTGAACCGGGGGAGGACCGTGACCGGATCCGCGCAGGAGACGCCGCGCCCCGGACGCCCCGGTGACCTGGACGAGGAGGTCGAGCGGGGGCCCCTGGGGCGGGCCCGCGCGGCCTTCCTCGACCACCTGAACGCCGAGCGGGCGCTGGCCGTCAACACGCTCTCCGCCTACCGGCGCGACCTGCGCCGGTACGTGGAGTACCTGCACGCCTCCGGCGTGGCCGATCTGGGGGAGGTGTCCGCCGGTCGGGTGGGCGGCTTCCTCACGGTTCTTCGGCAGGGGGACGAGGACCACGCGCCGTTGAGCGCCGCCTCGGCCGGACGCACACTGGCGGCGGTGCGCGGACTCCACCGCTTCGCGGTGCGGGAGGGGTGGGCGGCCGCCGACCCCGCCGTGGAGGTGGCGCCGCCCGCCCCGCCCCTGCGTCTGCCCAAGGCGATCCCCCTGGAGGCGGTCGAACGCCTTCTGGGAGCGGCGGGCCCGGACGAGGCACCGGCCTCCGACTCCCGCGCCGATCTGCTGTCCCTGCGCGACCGCGCCCTGGTGGAGTTGCTCTACGGCACCGGCGCACGTGTGTCGGAGGCGGTGGGGTTGGACGTGGACGACGTCGCCGAGGCTCTGGAGGCCCGCGACCGGGCCGGGCTGGTGCGCTTCCGCGGCAAGGGCGGCCGGGAACGTCTGGTGCCGCTCGGCTCGCACGCGCGGCGGGCGCTGGGCGGCTACCTGACCAGAGCACGGCCGACCCTGGCCGGTTCCGGCCGTGGCGGGCCCGCGCTGTTCGTCAACGCACGCGGTGGACGCCTGACCCGGCAGGGCGGATGGGCACTGCTGGCTGCGGTGGCCGCACGCGCCGGGGTGGAGGGGATCTCCCCGCACACCCTGCGCCATTCCTTCGCCACCCACCTGCTCGACGGCGGGGCCGACCTCCGTGTGGTGCAGGAACTGCTCGGGCACAGTTCGGTCACCACGACGCAGGTGTACACGCTCGTGACCGTGGAGCGGCTGCGCGAGGTGTACGCGGCCAGCCATCCGAGGGCGCGACGGTGAGCTCCGACGCGTGCGCGGGATCACGCGGCTGAGGCCCGGGCGTGCGCGATCGGGCCGAGAGCAGGGTGTCTGGTGTGTACCCTTCTCCTACGAGAAGGAAGGGTACGTGCGGGCAGGCCCCCTGGGCACGCACGGCGACGAATACTCGTCGGATCATGTTGAAGTGCGCCGTGTCGCCGTTCTAGAGTCGCCGCACGAAGGTACGTTGCTGTCGACATATTGAGTTTCCGACGGCGGTCAGTCGTGGAGACATCAAGAGTCCCATCGGGCCGTGGCCGGTCCGTAGGGGAGGTCAAGGGTTGTGAACTGGTCGGAGTACGGCGAGGCGGCGAACATCGCACCCGTCGGCGGGGAGGGACTCGCCGACCCGGTGAACAACCCCTGGGGGACGACACGCAACACGGGGGCGGATCTGCACACCAAGAGACCGGAACGCACGTATCCGGAGCCAGCGCCGTTGGACGAGCACGGCCCGGCACGGATTGTAGCACTCTGTAACCAGAAGGGCGGGGTCGGTAAGACCACCACCACCATCAACCTCGGCGCCGCCATCGCCGAGTACGGCAGACGGGTGCTGCTGGTCGACTTCGACCCGCAGGGTGCGCTGTCGGTGGGGCTGGGCCGTCTGGATCCGCGCGAGCTGGATCTGACCGTGTACAACTTGCTCATGCAGCGGGACGTGACGGTCGAGGACGTCCTGCTCAAGACGGACATCGACGGTCTCGACCTCATTCCGAGCAACATCGACCTGTCCGCCGCCGAGGTGCAGTTGGTCGGCGAGGTGGCCCGTGAGCAGATGCTCGGTCGCGCGCTGCGTCCGGTCATCAACGACTACGACGTCATCCTCATCGACTGCCAGCCGTCGTTGGGCCTGCTCACCGTCAACGCGTTGACCGCGGCCGACGGTGTCATCGTGCCGCTGGAGTGCGAGTTCTTCGCGCTGCGCGGTGTCGCCCTGCTGATGGACACCATCCAGAAGGTCCAGGAACGCCTCAACGAGGACCTGGTCATCGACGGTTTCCTCGGGACCATGTACGACCCGCGCACCCTGCACGCCCGCGAGGTGCTGTCCACCATCGTGGACGGGTTCGGCGACAAGGTCTATGGGACGGTCATCAACCGCACCGTGCGCTTCCCGGACGCCACCGTGGCGGGCGAACCCATCACCAGGTTCGACTCGTCCTCGGCCGGGGCCAACGCCTATCGTGCTCTGGCCAAGGAGGTGCTGGCGAGGTGGCCTCTCAGCGGTCACGGCGCGTGACGCTGCCCGGGGCGGACGAGTTGTTCTTCCGCCCCTCCGGTCCCGAACCGGAACTGCCGGAGACCGATCACCGGCACCAGGTACCGGAACAGCAAAGACACGAATCGACCGAGGTCTCCTCGCCGAAGCGCGCACGCGGAACGAACGGTTCCGACGATGCCCGGGGCTCCGAGAGCACCAAGGGTGCCAAGAGCGCGAAGGGCACGAAGGGCGCCGCTCGCGGCTCCAAGATCGTCCGTGGGGCGCCCGCGCCCAGCGGACGTCAGCGCCACGACGAGAAGATCACCGTCTATGTCTCCGGACCCGAACTGCTCGCCCTGGAGCAGACCCGGCTGTCGCTGCGGGCCGAACACGGCCTGTCGGCCGACCGGGGCCGTCTCGTCCGTGAGGCGGTGGCGGTACTGCTGGCCGACTTCGAGGAGCATGGATCGAGCAGCATGCTGGTACGCCGGCTGAGCGAGGACTGACACAGGTGGAGGGCCCGGGTCGCCCGCTGGGGGAGCGGTCGACCCGGGCTCGTCCTGTCACCGGGTGGTCCCGGTCGGTGCCACCCTTGTTCCATGTGTGAAACGACGTGGGTTCGTCATGGTGACTGACCGGGAGGGTGCCGCCCCGGCCGGCGGCGACGTCGACGGTGTCGACGAGAACGCCTTCCAGGTGCACCTGGACAACTTCGAGGGCCCCTTCGACCTGCTCCTCGGGCTGATCTCCAAGCACAAGCTGGACATCACCGAGGTCTCGCTGTCGCAGGTCACCGACGAGTTCATCGCGCACATTCGCGCGCACGAGGGTGGTTGGGACCTGGACCAGGCCAGCAACTTCCTGCTGGTGGCCGCCACCCTGCTGGACCTGAAGGCGGCCCGGCTGCTGCCCCGCGGCGACGTGGAGGACGAGGCCGACCTGGCGCTCCTGGAGGCCCGGGACCTGCTGTTCGCCCGGCTGCTCCAGTACCGTGCCTACAAGGAGGTCGCCTCCTACATGCGGGACCGGCTGGCCACCCAGGGCCGCCGCTACGCCCGCGCGGTCCCGCTGGAGGAACGGTTCGCCGGCATGCGCCCGGACGTGCTGTTCAAGCTCGGCCCGCAGGAGTTCGCCGCCCTCGCCGGGAAGGTGTTCACCCCCAAGGAACCGCCGAGTGTGCCGGTCACCCACATCCACCAGACCAAGACCTCCGTGCGGGAGCAGGGGGAGCTCATGGTCGCGGAACTGCGCGAGCACGGACGTTTGACGTTCGCCGAACTGACGGTCGGTTGCACCGGTACCTTCGAGATCGTCGCGCGTTTCCTGGCCCTGCTGGAGCTGTACCGTGCCTCCAACGTGGGTTTCGACCAGCCCGAGCCGCTCGGTTCGCTGCTGGTGACCTGGACCGGGGGCGAAGGCGAGGTCGAGGTGGAGAGCGATTACGACGAGGCGGAGGCCACCGCCGACACGGGGGAGGGGACATGACCGCGGAACACACGCTCGCACAGGACGAGGCACCGCCCACGCTGCGCCGTGACCTGGAGGCCGTCCTGATGGTCGTGGACCAGCCCGTGTCCGAGTACGATCTGGCCCGGGCCCTGGACGTTCCCCTCGATGTGGTCATCCGCACCCTGGAGGACCTGTCCCGGGAATACACCGAACAGGGTCGCGGTTTCGACCTACGGGCGGTGGCCGAGGGGTGGCGTGTGTACACGCGCCCCGAGTGCGCCGACATCGTCGAGCACTTCCTCAAGGAGGGGCAGGAGGTGCGGCTCACACAGGCCGCCCTCGAGACGATGGCGGTGGTCGCCTACCGCCAACCGGTCTCCCGGGGCAGGGTCTCCGCCGTGCGCGGGGTCAACTGCGACGGAGTCATGCGTACCCTCGTACTGAGGGGCCTGATCGAAGAGACCGGTCACGACCCCGAGTCCGGTGCGCTGTTGTACCGGACCACTTCCTATTTCCTGGAACGGCTGGGCCTGCGCGGCCTCGACGAGTTGCCCGATCTGGCACCGTTCCTCCCCGACGACATCGAAGGTCTTGACGACACCGGTGAGCACAACTGACAACGAACGTCCCCGCGGTGAGCGGCGCGACGGACACGCCCCGCGCGGTGAGCGCGGCGACCATGACGACCGCGGCGGCCGAGGCCGTCGCCCCCACCAGAGTGACGACCGCCGGGGTGGCGGACGCAACGACCGAGACCGTCGCGACGACCGCCGGGGTGGCGGACGCTTCGACCGCGACGATCGTGACCGTGGCGGGTTCCGGGGAGATCGGGACCGCCGTGACGACCGACGTGGCGGCGGAGGCCGCTACGACCGTGATGACCGACCGCGCCGCGATGACCGTGATCGCGGCGGTTTCCGTGGCCGCGACGATCGTCGTGACGACCGTGGTGGTCGTTCCTTCGAGCGTCGTGATGACCGTGGTGGTCGTTCGCACGAGCGTCGGGATGATCGCGA
>NZ_QOCZ01000088.1 GCF_018207095.1 Nocardiopsis sp. MG754419
CCGCCCAGCCCTTCCACGAAGTAGCCCCGGCGGACCCGACCGGCCTCCTCCAACGACCGCAGCACCCGGTACTCGTCCCCCGACAAGCCGCGCCCCTGGTGTCCGCGCAGGAGCAGCCCGCCGCGCTCCAGACGCGCCTCCACCCGTGCCAGGGTGCGGCGGGTCGGGTCCGGTTCCGGCGCGGGCAGCGCCCACCACCGCCCCGCCGCCGTGGGCGGACCGGTGCGGGTGGGCAACACCGGGCGCCGCCGCGCTCGGGGGGAGCGACGCGGGGTGGGCCCCGCGCCGAGCAGTGCCCTCAGCGGTGCCAGGGTGTCGTTGGTGACACATCCCGCCCACACCAGTTCCCACAGGGCCGCCACCAGGTCGGCGTCGGAGTGCCCCACCCCGCCCGTCGCCAGGGCGACCCGCTCGGTGAGGTCGCGGAAGAACAGGGCCCCGCCGCCGCGCAGCACCTCGAGCACGGTCGCCGCCGTGGTCCCCTCCTCGGGGGGCACCGGTGCGGGCGCCAGCAGGGTCGCCTCGTCCGCGGGCACCAGCGTCAACCATCCGTCCCCGCCCGGCAGTGCGCCCGCGCCCACCCACACCACCTCACCCGCCTGGGTGAGCGCGTCCAACGACGCCGGCGCGTACCCCTCCACACGGCAGGGCAACACCATCGACTCCAGGGACGACGCCACCAACGGCACGCCCCGCAGCGACTCCACCGCCTCGAACACGGCGTCCGGCCCGCGCCACCGCTCACCCGGGACCGCCCGCTGCCACAGGGGCGCGAACACCGCCAACGTCGTCGGCTCCACCGGCTCCACCTCGCGGCGCAGCCGCGCGATCGACCCGCGCCGCAGTCGGCGCAGCACGTCCGTGTCGCACCACTCGGTCCCCGAACCCCCGGGCCGGAACCCACCGCGCGCCACCCGGCCGCGCCGGGCCCACTCCCGCAGCGCGCCCTCCACCACGTCGTCGCCCACACCCCAACGTGCGGCGACCTCCGCGGGAGTGAACGGTCCGTGCGTGCGCGCGTACCGGGACACCAGGTCGAGCAGGGGTTCGCGCACCGGTTCCAGGAACACCGACGGCACCCCGGGCGGCGGCTCCGCGCCGAGGGCGTCCCGCAACCGCGCCACGTCCTCCACCGCGCACCAATGGTCGGCGTCGGCCACCCGCATCAGCACCGCGCGGCCCGACTCCGCCAACCCCGACAGCCACGCCGGGTCGACACCGCGTACGCGCGCCTCCTCCGTGGTGAGGGGGCCCACTTCGCGCAACAGGTCGGCCGCGCCCTCCGGATCGCGCACCGGCGCCGCCACCCGCTGCAGCAGGGCGTCGGTGTGCTCCACCACCTCCGGGTCCAGCAGCTCCCGCAGGTCGGCGCCGCCCAGCAGGTCGGCCAGGAGCGAGGTGTCCAGGGTCAACGCCTGGGCGCGCGACTCCGCCGCAGGGGCGTCCCCCTCGTACAGGAACGCCGCCGTGTACTCCAAGAGGAGCGACCGGGCGAACGGCGAGGCCTGCGGGGTCTCCACCTCCACGACCCGGATCCGACGCGCCCGCGCGTCCGTCAGCACCCGGGTGAGCTCAGGAACGTCGAACACGTCGCGCAGGCACTCGCGCACCGTCTCCAGCACGATCGGGAACGACCCGTAGCGACCCGCCACGGACAACAGGTGCCGGGCCCGCAGCCGTTGCTGCCACAACGGCATCCGGCGATCCGGACGCTGACGCGGCAGCAGCAGGGCCCGTGCCGCGCACTCACGGAACCGTGACGCGAACAGGGCGGACCCGGTCAGCTCGTCGGTGACCAAGGCCTCCACGGAGTCGGGGTCGACCGTGACCAGGTCCGTCAACTCGCCCGGACGTCCCACCCCGCCCTGCTCCACGTCCGGGAGGCGCAGCACGATCCCGTCGTCGCCGTGCACCACCTGGGCGTCCATGCCGAACCGTTCGCGCAGTCGGCCCGCGATCGCCAGCGCCCACGGCGCGTGCACCCGGGCGCCCAGGGGCGAGTGCACCACCGCACGCCAGTCGCCGACCTGGTCGCGGAAGCGCTCGATCACCACCGTGCGGTCGTCCGGCACGTACCCGGTGGCCTCGCGCTGTTCGGCCACGTACTCCACCAGGTTGTCCGCCGCCCAGGTGTCCAGCCCGGCGGCGGTCGCCAGGGCGTGTCCGTCCTCGGGTCCCCGCTCCGCCAGCGCACGTGTGGTGGCGCCGACCGCCCGGCCCAACTCCGCGGGGCGTCCCTGCGCGTCGGCCTTCCAGAACGGCATCCGGCCCGGCCGGCCCGGGGCCGGCGACACCATCACCCGGTCCGCGGTGATCGCCTCGATCCGCCACGAGGTCGACCCCAACACGAACACGTCGCCCACCCGCGACTCGTAGACCATCTCCTCGTCCAGTTCGCCCACCCGCGTCGGTGCCCGACCTCCGGGATCGGTGGCCAGGTGCACCTTGAACAGGCCCCGGTCGGGGATGGTGCCGCCGCTGATCACCGCCAACCGCTGGGCGCCGGGACGGGCACGAAGGACGTCCTCCTCCCGATCCCACACCACACGCGGGCGCAGCTCGGCGAACTCGTCCGAGGGATAGCGCCCCGACAGCATGTCCAGCACCGACTCCAGCACCGCGTCGGTCAGGTCGGTGAACGGCGCGGCCCTTCGCACCACCGCGGCCAGCTCCGCCACCGGCCGGTCGTCCATCGCCACCATCGCCACGATCTGCTGCGACAACACGTCCAGGGGGTTGTGCGGCATCTCCAACCGCTCGATGCCGCCCTCGCGCATCCGTTCGGTCACCACGGTGGTCGCCAGCAGGTCGCCCCGGTACTGCGGCAGGAACACCCCGCGCGAGACCTCGCCCACCTGGTGCCCGGCCCGTCCCACCCGTTGCAGACCACTGGCCACGGACGGAGGCGCGGCCACCTGGACCACCAGGTCCACCGCGCCCATGTCCACCCCCAGTTCCAGACTGGAGGTGGCCACCACGCACCGCAGGCGGCCCTCCTTCAGGTCGTCCTCGATCAACGCCCGCTCGGCCTTGGACATCGACCCGTGGTGGGCCCGCGCGATCACCGCCGCGCCGCCCCGGCTCTGCCCGGACTGGGCGATGACCTGGGCGGCCACCTCCTCCTCGGGAAGCGCGCCGCCGGTGCGCTCTGCGTGCAGGTCGTTGAGGCGGGCGCACAGTCTCTCGGCGGTCCGGCGTCCGTTGGTGAACACGATGGTGGAGCGGTGCTCCTCCACCAGGTCCAGGACCCGACGCTCCACGTGCGGCCACACCGATCCCCGCGCCAGGGTGCCACCGGCCCGCGGGTCGGGCGGGACCCCGTCGGGGGAGGCCGGTGGGCCGCCCGGCTCGTCCAGGTCCGGAACCGGCACCTGGACCCGCAGGTCCATGCGCGGGCGGTCGGCCGGGGCGACGATCTCCGCGCCGCCCAGGTACTCCGCCACCACCTCCCGGGGGCGCACGGTGGCCGACAACCCGATCCGTTGCGCCGGATGATCCGACCGTTCCCGGAGCCGTTCCAGGCTGAGCGCCAGGTGGGCGCCGCGCTTGGTCCCGGCGAGGGCGTGGACCTCGTCCACGATGATCGTCTCCACCCCGGCGAGCCCGGCGCGGGCCTGCGAGGTGAGCACGAGGAACAGCGACTCGGGGGTGGTGATGAGCACGTCGGGCGGATGGGTGGCCAGACGGCGCCGTTCCCGTGCGGGCGTGTCGCCGGTGCGCACCCCCACCGTGACCGGTGAGAGGTCCTCTCCGGCCGCGGCCCCGGCGGCGGTGATCCCCGCCAGGGGACGGCGCAGGTTGCGTTCCACGTCCACCGCGAGCGCCTTGAGCGGCGACACGTACAGCACACGACACCGCCGGGTACGGTCCTGGGGCACGGGGGAGTGCAGCAGGCGGTCCAGCGACCACAGGAAGGCCGACAGCGTCTTGCCCGAACCCGTGGGCGCCACCACCAGGGTGTCCCGTCCCCGGGAGACCGAGGCCCACGCCTCGGTCTGCGCCCGGGTCGGGCCGTCGGGGAAGGCCTGCGCGAACCAGGTCCTCGTCGACGTGCCGAAGGGTTCCAAGGGACCGCTCATCCGGCCAGTCTGCCCAAGGGGGACGACAGAAGGAGGTGGAGGACACACCCGTCGCCGGATTCCCCACATCCGGCCTGTGGACGACGCCCGCCGGTCCCCGCCATCACCCATACTGGGCCCGATGAGACTCACCACCTTCTGGAACAACATGCGCGAGCACTTCGGCGACGCCTACGCCGCCAGCCTCGCCAAGGACTACGTGATCGAGGAACTCGACTCCCGTACCGTCGAGCAGGCGCTGGCCGACGGGGTCGGTGTCAAACAGGTCTGGCGCGCCGTGTGCGACGCGTTCGGCCTTCCGGCCTCCGCTCGTTGAGGTCCTCGTTCTCGACGTGTGGATGAACCGGGAATCGAACACAGGTTCGGGTAGGCTGGTCGTATCGCGAGCGGACGTCGAGCGTCGCGATTGTCGTACCGAGCGCGTAGCGTCATGCGCATCATGAAGAAAAAGGCATCGACCCAACAGGGGAATCCCGTGGCTTCTGGAGACCGAGACAAGGCTCTCGAAACAGCGCTCGCGCAGATCGAGCGGCAGTTCGGCAAGGGCTCCGTCATGCGCCTGGGCGACGACGACCGCCCGCCGATCGAGGCGATCCCCACCGGCGCCATCGCCCTGGACGTGGCCCTGGGTATCGGAGGCCTGCCCAAGGGCCGGGTCGTGGAGATCTACGGCCCCGAGTCCAGCGGTAAGACGACCGTCGCCCTGCACGCGGTGGCCAACGCGCAGAAGCAGGGCGGGATCGCCGCGTTCGTCGACGCCGAGCACGCCCTGGACCCGGAGTACGCCAAGAAGATCGGCGTCAACACCGACGACCTCCTCCTCTCCCAGCCGGACACCGGTGAGCAGGCGCTGGAGATCGTCGACATGCTGATCCGCTCCGGCGCGATCTCCGTCATCGTCATCGACTCCGTGGCGGCCCTGGTGCCCCGCGCCGAGATCGAGGGTGAGATGGGTGACAGCCACGTGGGTCTGCAGGCCCGCCTGATGTCCCAGGCGCTGCGCAAGATCGCCGGCGCGCTCAACTCCACCGGCACCACCGCGATCTTCATCAACCAGCTGCGCGAGAAGGTCGGCGTCATGTTCGGCTCGCCCGAGACCACCTCCGGTGGCCGGGCGCTGAAGTTCTACGCCTCGGTCCGTCTGGACGTGCGCCGTATCGAGACCCTCAAGGACGGCACCGACGCGGTCGGTAACCGCACCCGCGTCAAGGTGGTCAAGAACAAGGTCGCGCCGCCCTTCAAGCAGGCCGAGTTCGACATCCTCTACGGTGTCGGCGTCTCCCGCGAGGGCAGCCTGATCGACCTGGGCGTCGAACACGGCATCGTGCGCAAGTCGGGTGCCTGGTACACCTACGACGGCACCCAGCTCGGACAGGGCAAGGAGAACGCCCGCAAGTTCCTGCGGGAGAACGCCGACATGGCCAACGAGGTCGAGAAGAAGATCAAGGAGAAGCTGGGCGTGCCCTCCGGGGACGACAGCGCCGCCGGATCCGACACCGAGGCCAAGCCCGACCCGGCCGCGGACGCCGCCGCCAAGGCCCCGGTCAAGAAGGCCCCGGCCAAGACCACCAAGGCGCCCGCCCCCGATGCGTGAGCGGCGCCGGTCTCCCGACCGCACCGGTGATGACCCGGTGAGCCCCGACACGCCCCCGGGCGGGCCCGAAGTCCCGCCCGGGGAGGACCCGGAGGCCAAGGTCAGGAACCTGGTGCTGCGCATGCTCACGCATTCCCCGCGCACACGCGCCCAACTGGAACGCTCCCTGTACCGGCGCGAGTACGAGGAGGAGCTCGTCACGCGGGTCCTCGACCGGATCGAGGAGGCGGGGCTGATCGACGACGCCGCCTTCGCCAAGGGGTGGGTCTCCTCTCGGCATCACAGCCGACACCTGTCCCGGCGCGCGCTCTCCCAGGAGCTGCGCACCCGTGGCATCGAGGAGGAGACCGTCCGCGAGGCCGTCGCCGAGGTCAGCGACGAGGACGAGACCGAGGCCGCCCGTGCACTGGCCCGCAAGCGCCTCGCCGGCAGCCGGGGCAAGGACGATGAGACCCGGATCCGCCGTGCCCTGGGCGCCCTGGCCCGCAAGGGGTACCCGGCCGGACTGTCGTACCGGATCGTGCGCGAGGAGCTGGAGGTCGAGGGCGAGGACACCGATCTGGCGCCCGACACCGACCTGCTCTGACCGGCGATGCGAGCGCGTCGTGGCGGGTTCGGCCCGTGCCGACCACGATGTCTCCGACCCGGTGGGTCGGGTCCCACCCGCTCCGCGCACCGATGCCGTGGTGCCGCCGGCTCCGCCGATGCCTCACCCGGGGTGGGTCCGGAGCGGGCACCGGGCCACGCGGTCCGGACCTCGACCACGGTGACCTCAGAGCCCCGCTCGGCCATGAACGGGGCGTCGAACCCGCAGGGCCCTCGCGCACCGCGCCGGCGAGCCGGTGAACGCCGCACCCACGTCGCACGGGGTCCGCTCGGCCCGCACGGCCGCGGATCACCTGCGGGGATGCGGCGTCCACCCGTATCTCACCGGTCCTTGATGACGGGTTCTCCGGTTCCGGCCGTGACACCGGCCGCCGGTGTGACGTCCGGGAGCCGTTCGGCCACCGGGATGTCCTCCTCGGAGACCTCGTGCGGGTCGAGGGGCGCCTCCGGTTCCTCGACGACCGGTGCGGGACGCGGTTCGGGCGGGCTGGTGCTCAGCTCCAGGGCCGGCACGTCGGGCTCGAACCCGAAGACCTTCCCGTAGAAGGCCAGCTCCGCCTCCAGGGAGCGCACACGGGCCTCCTCCGTGTGGAACCCGTGCGCCTCACCCTCGAACTCCAGTAGCGCGTGCGGCACCCCCCGCTCGCCCAGGGCCGTGGCCATGCCGAACGACTGGTCCGGGGTGACCACCGGGTCGTCCAGCCCCTGGAGCAGCAGAACCGGCACGTCGATCTCACCGATCCGGTTGATCGGGGAGCGCTCGCGATAGGTCTCCACGAACCCCGGCAGGGGGCCCAGCAGGGTGTCCAGGAAACGCGACTCGAAGTCGTGGGTGGTCTCGGCCAGGCCCAGCAGGTCGGCGACCCCGTAGTAGGACACCCCGCAGGCGAAGGTGTCGCCCGTCAGGGCCAGCAGCGCGGTGAAGCCTCCGGCGCTGCCGCCACGGATCGCCAGCCGCGCGGGGTCGGCGACACCGCGCGCCACCAGGGACCGGGCCACGGCGGCGCAGTCCTCCACGTCGACCACGCCCCACTCCTTGTGGAGCCGCTTGCGGTAGGAGCGCCCGTATCCGGTGGACCCTCCGTAGTCCACGTCGACCACGCCGATGCCCCGGCTGGTGAAGTAGGCCTTGGACAGGTCCAGGTCACGGCCGGAGTGTCCGACCGGGCCACCGTGCGCCCAGACGACGTACGGGGCCGGGCCGTCGTCGCCGTGGTCGGGATGGGTCGGCGGGTACACGTTGGCGTAGACCGTGGCGCCGTACCGTCCCGGCAGGGTCTCGCGCCGAGGGACGGGCAGGTAGGCGGACTCCGGGGCCTCCTGCATCGACCGGCGCAGCACCTCCACGGTGCGCCGTGCGGGGTCCAGCCGCACCACGCAGGGCGCGTGCTCGGGTGAGGCGGCCACCGCCACCACGTGGGTTCCGTCGCCGTCGATCTGCGCCCACGACGTGAAGTCGGTCGGGACATCGACCAGGTCCAGGGTGTCGGGGTCGTACACGCCGGGGCGCATCGCGGTGTCGCCGTGCAGTGTCACCACCATGCCGTTGGCCAGGACACAGAAGGAGCGCTCGCCCAGTCGGCCCGGGGACTCGTGGAACTCCTCCTCGGCCGGGTACAGCGCGATCGCCTGCCCCTTGAGCCCTGCGTGGTAGAGGTTCCAAAAGCCCGGCCAGTCCGAGGTCAGGTACAGGGTGTTCTCGTCCACCCAGGTGGGGGAGAGGACCGATTCGTCCACCCCGCCCTTGAGCGTGTACTCACCGGTCACACCGGCTTCGGTCAGTTCCCCCACGCGCAGTTCCGTGCCGTCCCAGGGCATGCGCGGGTGGTTCCACCGCACATAGGCCAGGTGGCGGCCGTCCGGAGAGGGGGCGGGGGAGGCGTAGAACCGTGCTCCGGAGACCAGTTCCCGCACCGCCGTGGGGTCCTGCGCGCCGCGGCCCGACAGCGGTACCGACACGATGGCGCGGCGGACGTCGTCTCCGGTGTGGTCCTCGCGCACGCACAGGATCTGTTTGCCGTCCACGCTCAGGACCGGGTCGGCGTAGCGCAGGGCCGCCTGGCGCGCCGGTTCGGGGGTGAGCGGCACGGGTTCCCTGGCGCCCCGCTCCAGCAGGAACAGGCGCTGGGTGTCGCGGTCGCTGAACACCACGCCCATGCGGGGAATGGCCTTGTCGTCGCGACGGGGGACGGGGAGGTAGGAGCGGCCGCCGTACTCGTGCACGCGGGTTCCCACGTTCCAGGGCGCGGGCAGGAGGTCGTGCACGCTCCCGTCCGCGTCGCGCCGTACCAGGGTCGTACGGCCGTTCTCGGCCGGTCGGTACTCCTGCCACCAGACCTCGTCGCCACGCACGGACGGGAACGCGGGCTGCAGCGTTCCCCGGGCGACGTCACCGGCGCTGATGGGCGAGGGCCAACGGCCATGAGGGCTCGACAGTTCAGACATGTCCCGCTCAGGAAGGGTCGTGGGTGATGAGATGACATGTCGACCTTAGTGCTCCGGAGGGGCGCTGTGCAGCCCCGGCGGGGCCTCCGAAGGGCGAGCGACGCCCACGTGCGACGGGATCCCGGACCCCGGGGCCCACCGGGGCGCGGGCGCCCTGACCTCGACGGCGAAGGCCCCATCGATCGCACCGGAGTGCGTTCGACGGGGCCTTCGTGTGGCCGTGGGATCCGATCGGATCAGCCCTTGGCGGGGCCGTCTCCGTCCCGCGGACCCTCATCGGTCTCCGGGCCCGGCTCGCCCTGATCGGGCTTGTCGGGCTCGGACGTTCCGGTCTCGGGCCGCTCGGGCTCCGGGGTCCCGGGCTCGGGCGTCGGCGCGGACGGCTCGGGTGTGCCGATCGCGTCGGTCCCGTTCACGGCGACGGGTGCGCCCCCGGCCGCGGTGGCCTTGGCGGAGGGCTTGCCCCGACGGGCGTTGCGCCGCTCCAACCAGATCGCGAACCGGCTCAGGCTGAGGTTGATGAGGATGTAGATGACCGCACAGACGATCGCCGCCGGGATCACGTTGCTCTCCCGGGTGGCCAACAGCGTGAAGCTGCGCAGCAGTTCGGGGAAGGCGATGATGTAGCCCAGCGCGGAGTCCTTGAGCAGGACCACCAGCTGCGCCACGATCGCGGGCATCATCGAGGTGACGGCCTGCGGGATCAGGATCGTCCACATCGTCTGGGTCTTGCTCATGCCGATGGCCTCGGCGGCCTCGCTCTGCCCCTTGGGCACGGCGAGGATGCCCGCGCGGAACACCTCCGCCAACACCGACCCGTTGTACAGGGTCAGGCCGGCGACGACCGCGGCCAACGCGGTCACCTGGAAGGTGCCGGTCGGGATGTTGAAGACCTGCCAGGCGACGATGGGCAGCGCCATGGTGAAGAAGATCAGCATCAGCAGCGGGATGCCACGGAAGAACTCCACGACGGCGCCCGCGGGAATGCGGATCCACCAGTGGTCCGACAGGCGCGCGATACCGAAGACCAGACCGAACAGGATCGCCAGCACCGACGCGGTGAGCGCGGCGGTGAGCGTGTTCTGCAGACCGGGGATGACGTACCCGGTCCAGGTCTCGGGCCGCAGGAACGGCTCCCACTTGTCGGCCGCCCACTGCCCGGCGGGGTTGACCGCCCACGTCTCCACGGAGAACAGGGCGGATTCCCGGTCGGTCAGGGTCCGGTTGAACCCCAGGTACAGGACGGACAGCCCGACCAGCCCCAGCACGACGGTGATGAGGGTGTAGACGACGTTGCGCTGCCGGGCCTTGGGCCCGGGAACGTCGAAGAGAACGGAGGTTGCGGCGCTCATCGGACCACCGCCACGCGCTTGGAGAGCCAGCCGAAGAAGTAGCCCATCGGCAGGGTCAGAATCAGGAATCCGATCGCGAACCCGACGAAGGTCGGCAGGACCGGGGCGATGCCCTGGTCGAACATGAGCTTCATCTCCCGGGACGCCTCCTGGACGCCCAGCCCCGCGACGGAGGCGACGGTGGTGTTCTTGGTGAGCGCGATGAGCACACTGCCGAGCGGACCCACGACGGTGCGCAACGCCTGCGGGATGACGATCAGGCGCAGGTTCTGGGTGAAGGACAGGCCCAGGGACCGGGCCGCCTCGACCTGGCCGAGGGGGATGGTGTTGATGCCGGCACGCAGCGACTCGGACACGAAGCACGCGGTGTAGGCCGACAGGCCGATGACGGCCCACCAGAACACGTCGAGTGCGACGCTGTCGGCCAGGCTCAGCCCCAGGGCGCTGTTGAGGCCCAGGCCGCAGAAGAGCAGCACCAGGGTCAGTGGCGAGTTCCTGATGCCCTCGACGTAGGTGGTGGACAGGCCGCGCAGCAGCGGCACGGGGGAGACCCGCATCGCGGTGAGCACGATGCCCAGGATGAAGGAGAAGAAGGCACTGATCAGGGTGAGCCTGACGGTCCATGAGAAACCGTCGACGACCCTGTCGATATTGCTGAGAAAGGCTTCCATGGGTCCCAGCCGGTCAAGGCCCGGAAGGTGGGGCCGGATGATGCCGGCCCCACCTTCCGAACGAGGTCAGATGACGGTTTTAGGCGCAGTCCTCAAGCTCGGGCACGTTCTCCTCGAAGGCGAAGTCGGTCGCGCCGAAGGCCTCCTCGAGGAACTCGACCGCCGAGCCGTCGTCCCACATCTGGGTGATGGCCGCGTTGATCTCCTCGCACTGCTCGGTGGAGCCGGCGGGCAGACCGACGCCGTACTTCTCCTCACCGAACGGGTTGTTCACCATGCGGAAGTCGTCCGGGTTCTGGGCGGCGAAGCCGGCGAGGATGGTGTTGTCGGTGGTGACGGCGTCGACGGTGCCGTTGCTCAGCAGCTCGAGGCACTCGGAGTAGTTGCCGGCCTCACGCAGCTCGGCGTCGATCTCCATGTCCTCGGTGATGTTGTTCGCGGAGCGCGATCCGGAGGCCGAGCACAGCACCTTGCCGTCGAGGTCCTCGGGGCCGTTGATGTCGGTGTTGTCGGCCTGGGTCAGGATGTCCTGCTGGGCGACGTAGTACGGGCCGGCGAAGTCGACGACCTGGCGACGCTCATCGGTGATGGAGTACGTCGCCGCGATCATGTCCACGGTGCCCTGCTGCAGGAAGGACTCGCGGTTGGCCGAGGCGGCCTCGGTCCACTCGATGTCCTCGGGGGCGTAGCCGAGCTCACCGGCGATGTAGGTGGCGACGTCGACGTCGAAGCCGACGGGCGTGCCGCCCTCGTCCAGGCCCAGGCCGGGCTGGTCGTACTTGACACCGATGGTGATGGAGTCGCCACCGCCGTTGCCGTTGTCGCCTCCCTCGCCGGAGTCGCCGACCTCGGCGGTGCCGCAGGCGGTCAGGGCCAGGGCCAGGGCCGCGGCGCTACCCAGAATGGTGTTGATGCGACGGACTCGCATGTGGGGTACCTCTTCCTAGAGCGTGCGAAGAACGCGGGGAAACCTGTGCGGTCGAACTAGTGGGTCAGGATCTTGGACAGGAAGTCCTTGGCCCGCTCGGACCGGGGGTTGGTGAAGAACTCGTCGGGGGTGTTCTCCTCGACGATCTGTCCGTCGGCCATGAAGACGACCCTCTTGGCCGCGCGACGGGCGAACCCCATCTCGTGGGTGACCACGACCATGGTCATGCCCTCACGGGCGAGGTCGGTCATGACGTCGAGGACCTCTTGGACCATTTCCGGGTCCAGGGCCGAGGTGGGCTCGTCGAAGAGGATCACCTTGGGGTTCATCGCCAGAGCGCGGGCGATGGCCACACGCTGCTGCTGACCGCCGGAGAGCTGTGCGGGGTACTTGTGGGCCTGGTTGCCGATCTGTACCCGGTCGAGAAGCTCCATGCCGCGGGCCTCGGCGTCCGCCTTCGACTGCCTGAGCACCTTCATCGGGCCCAGGGTGACGTTCTGCAGCACGGTCTTGTGCGCGAACAGGTTGAAGGACTGGAACACCATGCCGACGTCGCTGCGCAGCTTGGCCAGACCACGGCCTTCCGCCGGGAGCGGCTGTCCGTCGAGGGTGATGGTGCCGGTGTCGATCGTCTCCAGCCGGTTGATCGTGCGGCACAGCGTCGACTTACCGGACCCGGAAGGACCGATGACGACTACCACCTCGCCGGAGTTAACCGTCAGATCGATGTCGCGGAGCACGTGCAGGTCGCCGAAGTGCTTGTTGACGTTCTCCAGCACGACGAGAGGTG
Organism: Nocardiopsis sp. MG754419; assembly: GCF_018207095.1. GTDB lineage: Bacteria > Actinomycetota > Actinomycetes > Streptosporangiales > Streptosporangiaceae > Nocardiopsis. Next base: position 12,466 of record NZ_QOCZ01000088.1, read on the forward strand.
TTGAGGTCATGATCGGAACCTAATGGGTCCATGTTGCCGTGTCATCACGAAAACGCCGCCCGAGTACGCGAGTAGCAGACTTGTTACGGCCTGATTCGCGAAACTGTTATGTGATGGCACGCATATGACCGCCCTCGTCGCAACGAGTGGCGGTTCCGTTCTCGAGCGTCTCATTCGTGACCCCCTGTGATCGTGCCGGGGTCCCCGAGTCCCGGGGGTTGCCGACGCGGACCAGGTCAGGGGCGATCATCCCTGCGTACGGCCGTCGCGGGTCCGCGTCCGCCGGCCGTTACCGGACACGCGCCGTGCTCTTCACCGTCCTCTCCCTCGCCCCGGACGGGGGCCGCTCGGGAGCGGATAGCCTGGGACGGTGAGCCAGAGTCGTACCTACCAAGTGCGGACCTACGGCTGCCAGATGAACGTCCACGACTCCGAGCGCCTCTCCGGTCTGCTGGAGGACGCTGGGTACGCGCGCGCAGCCGAGGACACCACCGCAGACATCGTCGTCTTCAACACCTGTGCGGTCCGGGAGAACGCGGACAACCGCCTCTACGGCAACCTGGGGCATCTGCGTCCGGTCAAGGACGCCAACCCCGGGATGCAGATCGCCGTGGGCGGTTGCCTGGCCCAGAAGGACCGTGGTGAGATCGTGCGCCGCGCCCCGTGGGTGGACGTGGTGTTCGGCACGCACAACATCGGTTCCCTGCCGACCCTCCTTGAACGCGCACGCGTGCAGAGGGAGGCGCAGGTCGAGATCGCCGAGTCCCTGGAGCATTTCCCGTCCACGCTGCCCAGCCGTCGCGAGTCCGCGTACGCCGCCTGGGTGTCGATCTCGGTGGGTTGCAACAACACCTGCACCTTCTGCATCGTGCCCGCGCTGCGGGGCAAGGAGAAGGACCGTCGCCCCGGTGACGTGCTCGCCGAGGTGCGGGCGTTGGTCGAGGAGGGCGTCACCGAGGTGACCCTGCTGGGCCAGAACGTCAACGCCTACGGCAGCGAGTTCGGAGACCGGCAGGCCTTCTCCAAGCTCCTGCGCGCCTGCGGCGAGATCGAGGGGCTGGAGCGCATCCGGTTCACCTCGCCGCACCCGCGCGACTTCACCGACGACGTCATCGAGGCGATGGCCGAGACCCCCAACGTCATGCCGCAGTTGCACATGCCGCTGCAGTCCGGGTCCAGCAAGCTCCTCAAGGCCATGCGGCGCTCCTACCGGCAGGAGCGTTTCCTCGGCATCGTGGAGAACGTGCGCGCCGCCATGCCGGACGCCGCCCTCACCACCGACATCATCGTGGGCTTCCCCGGCGAGACCGAGGAGGACTTCGAGGAGACCCTGCACGTGGTGCGGGAGTCCCGGTTCGCGATGGCGTTCACCTTCCAGTACTCCAAGCGCCCCGGAACCCCGGCCGCCACCATGGACGACCAGGTCCCCCCGGAGGTCGTCAAGGAGCGCTACCAGCGTCTGGTCGCCCTTCAGGACCAGATCTCCTGGGAGGAGAACCAGAAGCTGGTCGGCCGGGAGGTCGAGCTGATGGTCGCCGAGGGCGAGGGCAAGAAGGATGGGGAGCACCGCCGGCTGTCCGGCCGCGCCCCGGACAACCGTCTGGTGCACTTCGCCCTGGGCGACGCCGAGGAGCCGCGCCCCGGTGACATGGTCACCGTCGAGGTCACCTACGCCGCTCCGCACCACCTGGTCGCCGACTCCGGGGTCCGCGCCGTGCGCCGCACCCGCGCCGGAGACGCCTGGGACGCGCGCCAGGGCAGGCCGGTCCAGGTGTCGCGCCCCGACGTGATGTTGGGTATGCCGCAGATCGGTGTCCCCGCCGAGCAGCCCGCCCCCGCCGGTGGCTGCTGCGACGTCTGAACCCGTGCCTTCGCTTCGTCGAGGCCCTCGGAGCCACGGCTCCGAGGGCCTCGACGTGTCTTCGGGACGCTGGGGGACCGACGCGAAACCCGGGCCGCCTCCGGTTCAGAGCCGCACGTACAGGTCCCGGAGGCGGTCGAAGGCGATGTTGGGTTGTCGCACCGCGGGGCGCCGCGGGTCCGGGGACAGATCCGGGTAGGTGGACAGGAGCGATCCGAAGGCCACCCGCCCCTCCAAGCGGGCCAGGGCGGCGCCCAGGCAGTAGTGCAGGCCATGGCCGAACGCGAGGTGGCCCTCCCCGGGCTCACCCCGGTGGCGGGCCAGGTCGAGCCGGTCGGGGTCGGGGTGGGCCGCGGGATCGCGGTTCGCGCCGGAGATCATGGCGATGGCCGCCTCACCGCGCCGGAGCGTTCCGGTGTTCAGGGTGACGTCCTCGGACGCGTAACGCATGCGGGTCTGGAAGACCGGACCGCACCAGCGCAGCAGTTCGTGCACCGCCGGGGTCAGTAGTTCGGGATCGTCCTTGAGGTGGGTCAGCTGCTCGGGGTGGGTCAGCAGGGCGTGGGTGCCATTGCCGATGAGGTTGGCGGTGGTCTCGTGCCCGGCGATGCTGAGCGTGAGCAGCATGGTGACCAGCTCCTCCTCCGAGAGCCGATCCCCCTCCTCATCGGTGGCCCGGATGAGGTCGGCCAGAAGGTCGTCGTGTTCGCGTTCCCGGTGCGTCGCGATGAGCCTGCGGCAGGACTCCACCAGGGCCGTGACGGCGCCGTTGAACCGGTCGGGGTCGGTCAGGTCGAACGACGTCAGGGTGTGGCTCCACTCCCGCCACGGCGTCCGTTCGTCCTCGGGCACGCCCACGAGGTCGCAGATGACGGCGATCGGCAACGGATACGCGAAGTGCGCGAGCAGGTCGACCGCGCCGTCCTCGACGTGGTCGGGGAGCCCGGCCAGGAGCCGGTCGGTGAGGTCCTGGACCCGCGGGGTCATCGCCTGGACCCGACGCACGGTGAACGTGCGCGAGACCAGCTTGCGCAGACGCGTGTGGTCGATCCCGTCCTTGTCCAGCAGCCCCTGGGTGAGGTGGACGATCAGGTCGGGTTCGACGCCCAGTCTGAGCAGGAGGTCGGTGCGGGAGAGCGTGCGGGTCCCGCCCTCCACCCCGGCGGCGTCCACCGTGAAACGCCGGTCACCGAGGATGGTGCGGGCGTCGGCGTCGTCGACGAACAGCCGGGCCGGGGTGCCCCCGAACGTGATCGGGAGCGAACCTCCGGCCGCGCGGACGCGTTCCCGGATCCGGGGCAGGTCCGCGGCGGCCTCGGGCGAGGCCAGGTCGGGAATGATCGGAGTGCTCATGTCCCCTCCCCAGGGGAGTTCAGCGGGTTGCCGGCAGGTACTCCGCCAAGACGTCGCGGGCCGTGGCCAGCAGACCGTCGAACAGGGGGAGGACCTCGTCGCGTGCCGCGAGCAGAGCCTCAGGGCCCGCGGAGATCTCCAGGGTCCGCCGCACGGTGTCGGCGAGGATGTCGGCCCGTGTCGCGGTGTCCGGAACCGGATAGGACTGTTGTTCCAGGAGCGTCGGGGTGGCCAGCGCCCCCAGCACGGTCGAGGCGAACATGTAGTTCTGCTCCTCGACCGTCCGCTCGTCGCGCAGCAGACCGTGGCCCCGCAGCAGACCGATGTAGGCGAGTACCACCCGTGCCCGATTCTCGATCAGGTCGCCACGTGTCTCCCCGACCGCGGTGATCATCGAACCGAGCGTGGCCGTGTCCCCGGTGAGCAGGGCCCTGATGACCGGCCACCGGTCCTGGGAGAGGTAGAGCTCGCGGGCGACCGCGCTGGGCAGGATGGCCTCCGGGTCCTCCCGGAAGCGGTGGATCAGATGTGCGCCGACCTCGATCTGGGCCCGCACCAGCACCATGCTGAACAGCGCTTCCTTGGTGGGGAAGTGCAGGTAGACGGTGCCCTTGCCGATGTTCGTCCGACGGGCCACATCCTCCATGGTGATCTTGTCGTATCCCCAGGTGACGAGGGTCGCGCCTGCCGTGTCCAGGATGCGTGCCGCGCGCAGCGCGCGCTCGGCCTCGCGTGCCGTCCTGGGGCCGCTTCTCGTCGTCACGGATGCTCCTCGCCGCGCCGGATCTGACTTCGTGACCAGATATATAATGTGGTCACGAAAACAACGATAGGCCCGACGACCTCCTCGCACAAGGGCGCTGGGCGCCCGGGCGATAGCCTGAAACCGATGCTGATCGCCGCCGCCGTGTGCCCGCACCCGCCCGTTCTCTTTCCGGAGGTCGCCCGAGGCGCGGCCGTCGAACTCGACGCGCTGCGCGAGGCGTGCGACCGGGCCGTCGCCACGCTCGGCCGGTGCGACGCCGACCGCCTGTACGTGGTGGGCCCCGGACCCGTCGAGCGCGCACACGGGCCCGACACCGGTGGTGATCTGCGTGCGTACGGGGTCGACGTGCGGGTGGGGCCCGGGCCCGGGCCCGGTGCCCTGGACCTGGCCGCGACCACGGGGCGATGGTTGGCCGAACGCTCCGGACTCGCTCCGGACGGCTACCTGGAACTTCCGGTGGACACCACCGCGCCTCGCGCGGCGGCGCGGGGCGCCGCCCTGGCCGACACGGCCGACCGCGTCGCGCTGCTCGTCATGGGTGACGGAAGCGCACGACGCACCGAGCGCTCACCCGGGTACGTGGACGCGCGGGCGATCCCGCACGACGACGCCGTGGCCGAGGCCCTGGCCAAGGCCGACACCGCGCATCTGGCGGGGCTCGACCCCGACCTCGCACGCGCGCTCATGGTCGCCGGCCGACCCGCCTGGCAGGCCCTGGCGGGTGCGGCCGGGGAGGCCCCGTTCCTCGGTGATCTGCTCGCCCACGAGGCCCCCTACGGTGTGGGCTACTTCGTCGCCGCCTGGAGCCGTGTCTGAGGCGGCGTCCCGCGCAGGCGAGGCGGCGCCGCCCTCGCGACAGTGTCGCCCGAGGCCGCGCTCAACCGCGCTCGAACGGCACCATGGTGGCCACGTCCACCAGGGCGTCGGCCGGTTCCTCGTCGGTCCGGCCGGCCAGAGCCGCCTCCACCAGGGCCATCGACCGCTCCACCAACGTGGGGGAGTCGTAGGCCAGCCGGTGCACTCGCGGGTCCCGGCCGAACCAGGACTCCTGCTTGCGGGCGAACCTCCGCGTGGCCTGGGCGGTGCTCTCCTTGGCCTCCTCCTCGGTGCTCTCCCCGTCCAGTTGCGCCAGCGCCTGCGCGTATCCCAACGCCTTGGAGGCGGTGCGACCCTCACGTAGTCCCCGGTCGTCGAGGTGACGCACCTCGTCCAGCAGCCCCTGCTCCCACATGCGCTCCACCCGCAGGTCGATGCGCTCGTCCAGCTCCGTGCGCGGAGCGGTCAACCCCAACTGCACACACGGATAGAACGACGAGTGGTCGGGCAGGTTGGCCGTGAACGGCCTGCCGGTGAGTTCGATGACCTCCAGCGCCCGGACGATGCGACGACCGTTGCCGGGCAGGATGGTGCGGGCGGCCTCGGGGTCGGACTCGGCCAGGCGCGCGTGCAGCAGTCCCGGTCCCACGTCGGCCAGCTCGGCTTCGAGGCCGGCGCGCACCTCGGGGTCGGTGCCGGGGAACTCCATGTGGTCCAGGACCGCGCGGACGTACAGCCCGGAGCCGCCCACCAGCACGGGGATGACGTCACGGTCGGCGCAGTCCTCCACCCGCTCGCGCGCCATGGCCTGGTAGCTGGCCACGTCCGCCGGCTCGTGCACCTCCCACACGTCCAGCAGGTGGTGCGGAACGCCCCGACGTTCCTCCTCGGCGAGCTTGGCGGTGCCGATGTCCATGCCCCGGTACAGCTGCATGGAGTCCGCGTTGATCACCTCGCCCCGGCGCCCGGTGCTCTCCTCCAACCGTTCCGCCAACGCGACGGCCAGGTCCGACTTGCCCACAGCGGTCGGGCCCACGACCGCGATCACCTTGATCATTCCTCCAGCGTAACCACGACCCGCACACGCCCGGTCCACGAACGTGCGGATCGTTGTCGGGTCGGTCGTGTGGACACCCGCACCTAGGATGGTCGGCATGCGATTCGCCAAGGGCCACGGAACAGAGAACGACTTCGTGATCCTCCCCGACCCCGACGGGGAGCTCCGACTCACGAAGGAGGCCATCCGGCTGCTGTGCGACCGCCGAGCGGGTATCGGTGGCGACGGCATCCTCCGGGTGGTGCGCACCCGCGCGCTCGGTGAGACCCTCGCCCCGGCGGCGCGCACCGCCGAACGGGCGGAGTGGTTCATGGACTACCGTAACTCCGACGGGAGCATCGCCGAAATGTGCGGCAACGGGGTACGGGTCTTCGCCCGGTACCTGCTGCACGCCGGTCTGGTCGACGCCGACCGGTTCGAGGTCGGCACCCGTGACGGAGCCAAGGAGGTCACCATCGAGACCGACGGTGACGTCACCATAGACATGGGTCGGGTGGAGATGCAGGGCGGATCCTCCGCCAGGCTCGCCCGCCAGGTCGTCCACGGCGCGCAGATCTCCGTGGGCAACCCGCACCTGGCCTGCGAGGTGTCCGGGTCCGTCGCCGACGTCGACCTGAGCCTGGCCCCCGTGCTCGACGAGGAGGACTTCCCGGAGGGCGCCAACGTCGAGGTGTACACCGAGGTCGGCCCCGGGGTGCTCGACATGCGCGTGTACGAGCGCGGGGCCGGAGAGACCCGTTCCTGTGGCACCGGCATCGTCGCGGCCGCCGCCGCGGCCACCCCCGCGGGGGAGAGCGCGACCTGGAAGGTGCGTGTGCTGGGCGGAGCGTGCACCGTCCACCTCGATGCCTCCGGCGCCCGGCTCAGCGGTCCCGCCGTCATCGTCGCCGAAGGCGAGACCTCCCTGATCTGACCGTCCCCGGGGCCGTCCGCGCGGGACCGAGGAACCGTTCCACGGACAGCCCCCGCAGGGACGCGTCCAGGAGACGGGCGGTGTGGGTGACGGCCACGGCCGTCCCCGCCCGTTCCATGGCCGAGGCGATCTGCAGTGAGCATCCGGGGTTGCCCGACACCAGCACCTCGGCCCCGGTGGAGGCCACGTCCCGCCCCTTGCGGTCCCCGAGTTCCGCCGCGGCCTCGGGACGGAACAGGTTGTACACCCCCGCCGAACCACAGCAGATCTCACTGTCGGGCAGGTCGGACACCTCCAGCTCCGGGATCCGTGCGAGCAGTTCCCGGGGCTGCCGGGTCACCCCCTGACCATGGGACAGGTGGCAGGCGTCGTGATAGGCCACGCGCAACGGCAACGGATGACGCTCGGCGCGCGGACCCAGGTCGACGAGGAACTCGGTCAGGTCCACCACCTTGGCCGACACCCTCCGGGCGCGTTCCACCCAGGCGTCGCTCTCTCCCGCCTCGGCCAGGGTGCGGTCGAAGTGCTTCATGCTCGAACCGCACCCGGCGGAGTTCACCACGATCCGATCCACCTGGCGGGACTCGAACACCTCCACGAAGCGTCGGGCGAACCCGACCGCCTCGTCGAGGCGTCCCGCGTGCCCCGACAGCGCTCCACAGCAGCCCTGCGCGCGCGGGATCACCACCTCACAGCCCTCCATGGCGAGCACACGTGCGGTCGCCGTGTTCACCTCGGGGAAGAACGCCCCCTGGACACAGCCGACCAGCATGCCCACTCGGGCGCGCACGCGTCCCACGGCCGGCACGAGCTCGGGCAACGGCGGCGGGGGCGAGGACAGGGGAGGGGCGATGCGCTCCATCGTGGCCAGGGTGGGGGAGAGTCGGTCCAGCAGCCCGGAACGCCGCACCAGTGAGGACACCCCGCTGGACCGGTAGGCGCGCAACGGCCCGCGCAGCGCCCGCAGCCGGTTGCGGTACGGGAAGAGCGAGAACACCGCCGCGCGCAGGGCACGCTCTCCCACGGGGCGTTCGTGCTCGGTCTCCACCCGGTGTCGTGTGTGCTCCAGCAGCGCGTCGTAGGCCACCCCCGACGGGCAGGAGGACACGCACGCCAGGCACCCCAGACAATTGTCGAAGTGTCCGACCGCCGTCTCCGTGAGCACGTCCTCCTCGTGCATCTGCGACATGAGGTGGATTCGGCCGCGCGGGGAGTCCATCTCCTCGCCCCACAGCACGTTCGTGGGGCAGGTGGGCAGGCAGAAGCCGCAGTGCACGCAGTCGTCGAGCAGGTCGCCGAAGAGTCGCTCGGGTCCGGTCGCCGGGTCGGTCGGTCGTTCGGTCACGGGAGCCTCCCAGAGGCACTCGGTGGACGGCTCAGATCCCGCCCGCGAAGCGGCCGGGCGACAGACGGTGGTCGGGGTCGAAGGCGTCCTTGACCGCACGCATCAGCGGCAGTCCCGGCACCTCGCCCCAGAGGTCGACCCCCGCCTCGTGCACCCGTGGCTCGCCGCGGAGCACCACCGCGGATCGGCCGGTGCCCCTGCGGGCCCGTTCCAGGAGGTCGGCGACCGGACCCGCGGGGGTGCCGGGGGCGAAGGACAGGTACAGGGTCCCCGCCGGCACCGATCCGGTCAGGTGCACGCGCACCCCGAGGTCGTCGGTGGCGGCGGAGTCCAGTGCCAGGGCCAGGCCCGGCAGGTCGGCCGGGGGGACCAGGATCCGGGCCAGGGTGCCCTCCGTGGGGAGCACCCCCCAGTCCGTCGGCAGCTCCTCGGCGACCTCCACCCCGTCACCGCCCAGTGCCCGGGCGGTCTCCTCGACCCGCGACACCAGTCCTTCGGTGGTCCCCTCCAGCACCACCCGCAGACGGGCGGGGCGCCCCGTGCCCAGGTCGATCTCCACCGCGGCGGGCACCACCGAGGTCGCCCGCAGCGCGGACAGGGTGTGCTCGGCCCCCACCTGTGAGCGGATCGGCACGTCCACCACCCGCACGGCCGGTGGCGAGGGGTGCAGTCGGAACGCCGCCGAGGCGATCACCCCGAGCGTGCCGTACCCGCCGGTGTGCAGTTTGGCCAGGTCGTAGCCGGCCACGTTCTTGACCACCCGGCCGCCGCTGCGCGCCACCACCCCGTCGGCGCGCACCACGGTCATGCCGATCACCAGGTCGCGCAGCGCCCCCGCGAGCAGCCGACGCGGGCCGCTCACTCCGGTGGCGAGCGCCCCGCCCACGGTGCCGCCCGTGCGCACCGGGTCCAGGGACAGACGCTGTCCCGCCTCGGCCAGGACCCGGTGGAGATCGGTCAACGGGGTCCCCGCGCCCACCTCCACGACCAGGTCGCCCGCGTTGTGGTCGATCCAGGACAGCGCCGAGGTGTCCACCGACAGATCCAGGGAACGGGGAGGCGCGCCCCAGTCCAGGGCGGTGCCGCCCCCGCGTGGGGTCACCGTCGCCCCGACGTCGCCGGCGGCGGCCAGCGTGCGCCCCAGCGCCTCGGTGTCCTCGGGACGGGCGACACGGTCGGGCACCACCCCGCACACCGCGTCGCTCCCGGTCCCCTCCCGCAGGGTGACGCCTGCGACGTCCAGGTCCTTCACGCTCGGTCTTCCCGCCTCTCGCCGTCCGTCCGGTGTCTCAGAACTGCTCGGCCCTCCCGGACTCCACGAGGGGGTGCACACCCGTGCGCACTCCCGGGCGCTCGCCGCACAGGCGCGGGGTGGGCAACAGCTTGTCCGGGTTGGCGATCCCGTCGGGGTCGAAGGCCCGCCGGAACAGGTCGAACGTGGCCAGGTCGTCGTCGGAGTACATGCGCGGCATCTTGCAGGCCTTGTCCACACCGACCCCGTGCTCGCCGGTGATCGAACCCCCGTGCTCCACGCACAGATCGAGGATGGCCCCCGACACCTCCTCGGCGCGCTCACCCGCTCCGGGCTCGGAGTCGTCGAACAGCACCAGCGGGTGCAGGTTGCCGTCCCCGGCGTGGAAGACGTTGGCCACCCGGATGCCGGTCTCGGCGGACAGCGCGGCGATACGGCCCAGCACCTCGCCCAGAGCGGTGCGGGGCACCACTCCGTCCTGCACGATGTAGGCCGGACTGATCCGGCCCACCGCGGCGAACGCGGACTTGCGGCCCTTCCAGATCAGCGCCCGCTCGGCGGCGTCGCCGGCGCTGCGGGTCTCGAAGGCGCCGCTGTCGGCGCACAGGTCGCTCACCCGCGCGACCTGGGCGTCGACCTCGTCGGCCGGCCCGTCCAGCTCCACGACCAGCACCGCGGCGGCTCCGGCGGGATAGTCGCAGGCCACCGCCGCCTCCGCCGCCTCGATGGCCAGGGCGTCCATCATCTCGATCGCCGACGGCAGCACACCGGCGGCGATGATCGCGCCCACGGCGGCGCCGCCGGCGTCCATCGACGTGAACGCCGACAGCAGGGTGACGGTCTTCTGCGGGGACCGGGTGAGGGCCACGGTGACGCGCGTGGCCACACCCAGGGTCCCCTCGGAGCCGATGAACGCGCCGATGAGGTCGTAGCCGTGGGCGCCGGGAGCCTTGCCGCCCAGCTCCACGATCTCGCCGGACGGTGTGACGATCTCCAGGCCCCGGACGTGCCCGGCGGTGAACCCGTACTTGAGGCAGTGGGCCCCACCGGAGTTCTCCGCGACGTTGCCGCCGACCGAGCAGACCTGCTGACTGGAGGGGTCGGGCGCGTAGTAGTAGCCGTGCGGCGCGGCGGCGCGGGTGATGTCGAGGTTGGCCACGCCGGGTTCCACGACGGCGCACTCGTTGGCCGGGTCGATCTCGATGACGCGGCGCATGCGCGAGGTGACGAGGAGGACGCCCTCGGCGTGGGGGAGCGCGCCCGCCGACAGTCCGGTGCCCGCGCCGCGGGGGACGTAGGGGACCCCGCTCGCGGCGCACAGGGAGACGACCGCGGCGACCTGCGCGGTGGTCGTGGGCAGGACGACCACGCCCGGGGTGGCGCGGTGGTAGGTGAGGCCGTCGCTCTCGTAGACCCGGCGCCGGGAGAGGTCGGTGAGGACGCCGTCCTCACCGCAGATCTCCTGCAGACGCGGGACGAGGGCGGTCAGGGCCGCCGGGATGTTCGTCGGGTGTACGGACGTGGCCATGGGCGCCTCCCGGGTTCGGTCGGAGCGTGTGGGGGCCCTTCTCCGACAGCGACCTCGCAAGGGGACGGTACGACCGCACCCCTTGCCGGGACAAGGGGTGCGGTGGAAACATTCTTCCGTTTTATGAAACTCGCCGGTCGCCCGTGGGCGCGTGAGGCCTCGCGGGGGAGCGGTCGCGTCGGTGGCTTCGGCGTACCCGCGACTTCCGCTAGGTGTACTGACCTGAAAGGTTAGGTACGCGGGAGGCGGGAGGGCCGCTGATCGCGGTGTGGAACCGGTGGTGATTGTAGTGGTGCAACCACCC
>NZ_QOCZ01000089.1 GCF_018207095.1 Nocardiopsis sp. MG754419
CCCCGAGAGCGGCCGATTCCCCCTCCTCTCCCGGCTCGGTGTCTACACGCTGGTGTCCACCATGGCCGACTTCGTGTACGGCGCGGTCTTCGTCACCGTGATCCTCGCGCGCGGCGCCGACCCCTGGGCCGTCGGTCTGATCCTCGCCGCGGGCAACCTCATGGGCCTGGTCATGGAGGCGCCCAGCGGCGCCCTCGGAGACCGGTACGGCCACCGTCGCCTGTTGACGATCGGCCTGGGGGTGTGGGGTGCGGGTCTGGTCGCCCTCGGACTCGCCGACGGACTCGTGCTCACCGTGGTGGGCATCGGCCTGGGCAACATCGGGGCGTCGCTGAAGTCCGGAACCCTGGAGGCCATCCTCATCAACCGGGTCGGCGAGCACGAACGCGGCGCGCGCATCACACGGATCGTCCGGGTCGGCGCGGTGTCCACCCGACTGGGCTCGGTCGTGGGCGCGGCCTCGGTGATGGTGGCGGGCACGTGGTGGTCCGCGGGCACGATGATCGCCCTGGGCGGGGTGCTGCTGCTGTCGCTGGCGGTCCTGGCTCCGCTGTGCTTCCCACCGGCCCCGGGGCGGCCGGACCGGCGGATCGGGACGATCGTTCTGGAGTCGGTGGTACAGGTCGCCTCCCGACGGTTCCTCCCCCTGGTGACGTTGGCGCTGTCCCTGATGTGCGCCACCATGCTGCTGGTGGTGGCCTGGCAGCCGATGCTGTTGGACGAGTACGGCGGCGACGACGTGCGCCTGAACGGCCTGGTGCTCCTGCTGATGACCCTGTCCCTGACGGCCGGGGCGGCCTGCGCGCGCTGGGTGGACGCGCGCCGTCCCCACGTGTGGGGGTCGCTCGTCTCCATGGGGATCGGGGCCCCGCTGGTCCTGGCGGTCCACGAGGTGATCCCGTTGATCGCCGGACTACTGGTGGCGGAGTTCCTCATCGGGTTGGGCGGTGTGCTGTCCGGAGTGTGGTGCCAACTGATGTTCCCCGACGCCGACCGGAACACGATGTTCTCGGCGGTGACGGTGATCACCCTGCTCGGCAGCGCGGCCACGACGAGTGCGTTCGGCTGGATGTGGGACCTGTGGGGCATCCCGACCGCCGTGACCGTGCTGTCCGTGTGCGCGTTCGTACCGGCCACGGCCGCCCTGTTCCTCAGCCGACGGCTCCCCGAGTCCGTGGACTTCACCTGGGCGGTACGGCGGAACAGGGCCGCGGCCGAACGCTGACCCGCCCCCCTGTTAGCCTGCGGCCCAGGTCGTGCGCGGTCCCGCCCGGGCGCGAGAAACGTCCTCGGCGCGACCCGACCCACGTACCGCCCCGAGCACGCGAGAGAAGGCGAGCGAGCATGCACCTGCCGGAGCTCCTCAGGGCGCGCCCCATCCTCCAGGCCCCCATGGCCGGGGGCACGTCCACCCCCGCCCTGGTCCACGCCGTGACCGACGCGGGCGGAGTGGGCTCGCTCGCCGCCGGATACCTGTCGGCGTCGGAGCTGGCCGGGCGGATCGACGCCGTCCGGGACCTCGGGACCGACGTGTTCGGTGTGAACGTGTTCGTGCCCTCCGGTTCCGCCGCGCCCGCGTCCGTTCTCGCGGACTACCGCGCCGAGCTCGCCGGGGACGCCGAGCGTCTGGGGACCGAGGTGGGACCGGCCCGGTTCGACGACGATGACTGGGACGCCACGATCGACCTTCTGGTCGAGGCCGGGGCGCCGATCGTGAGCTTCACGTTCGGGTGCCCCTTCGCGAGAACCCTGGACCGGCTGCGCGCCGCGGGATCGGCGACGATCGTCACCGCCACCACGGTCGAGGAGGCCCGCACCGCCGTGCACCGGGGCGCGGACGCGGTCTGCGTCCAGGGTTTGGAGGCGGGCGGTCACCGCGCCACCTTCGATCCCGACCACGGTGACGATCGCCCCCTGGCCGCGCTGCTGCCGGAGGTGGTGCGGGCGGTGGACGTCCCGGTGATCGCCGCCGGAGGGATCATGGACGGGGCGGACATCACCGCGGTCCTGTCCGCCGGGGCGGTCGCGGCGCAGCTGGGGACGGCGTTCCTGCGCTGCCCGGAGAGCGGGGCGCCGGCGGCGCACAAGGCCGCGCTCACCGACCCGGACTTCGTCGAGACGTCGCTGACCCGCGCGTTCACCGGCCGTCCGGCGCGGGGGCTGACCAATCGCTTCATGCGCGACCACGAGGACGCCCCCGGCGCCTACCCCGAGGTACACCACATGACCAGGCCACTGCGGGGCGCCGCGGCTCGGGCCGGAGAGCCCGAGGGCATGGCCCTGTGGGCGGGGACCGGGTTCCGCAGGTCACGGGAACTGCCCGCCGCCGACCTGGTGGCCGCGCTGCGCGCCGAGGCCGCGGAGGCGGACGCCCGGGGGTGACACCGGGACGTGCACCGGAGGGTCCACGCCGGTGTCACCTCGGTCCGGGCGCCGAGGAGCACGGCCCGGGGTGGTGGCGCCGCCCACCCCTGAGAGCACTCCGCGCGAGACGCGTGGTCTCGCGAAATGGACGCGACAAGGCCCCGGCAACCGATGACTGCCGGGGCGGTTCCAGGATCTCGAACTCGGCTTCGAGGAGGACCTACTCCTCGGGCTTTTCGGCCGCGCGCAACTCCTCGTTGATCCGCCGGGCCTCCTGGAGCTGGTCCTCGAGGATGATGATGCGGCACGCGGACTCGACGGGAGTGCCCTCGTCGACGAGTTCACGCGCGCGAGCGGCGATCTTGAGCTGGTAGCGGGAGTAACGGCGGTGTCCGCCGTCCGAGCGCAGGGGCTCGATCAGTTCGGCCCGACCCAGGGCGCGCAGGAATGCCGGCGTCACGCCGATCATGTCCGCTGCGGCGCCCACGGTGTAGGCGGGATAGTCGTCATCGTCGAACCGGTCACCGGTGTCGGGACGGGACAAGTGCGTGTCTTCCTTCTACTGAACGCACGTCGAGGGCCCCGGCGCGCTGTGGCGCCGGGGCCCGAGAGTTCAATACCACCTACCGGCTCGGGCCGGTCTTGCGCATCCCGAGGTCGAACTCGATCGGGATCGCGGGGATCGCGGTTGTGTGACCGGGGACCACCTTCTTCCAAAGTTGGCTCCTGCGGTACCCGAACCGAGACTTCCCGGATCGGGCGATCCTGATGGCATCTGCTCCTCTCGTTCTCACGTCGTGCACTGCTTTCGACTACGGTCCTACCGGCTCCCGGCACCGAACAACCGTGCGCCGGTCGAGCCCTACCGCGTCCTTCTTTCTGCCACGGCCTCCCCTGTGTCGGCGAGAGGCCGGTCCTGCGTTACCTCGGGTATCGCTGTCCTACGGCCCCCGGTGTCTTGACGCACGTGCACACCGTCGAGCCGACCTGCTCCACTTCCTGCACGGCATCCCCCGAACGGGCGGGACACCGACCCTGCGTCCTACCGGCCCCCGGCGCCGTACGAACGAGCGCGCCGGTCGAGCCGTCCTGCTCCCCACCGGCGTATCCGGTGGCCTAGCCGTGTATCTCGGTGGCTACGACAGAAAATCTAACAGCGCCATGCGGCCATGTCTACTCTCGTGACTACAGATTTTCGCGTGGGACCGGGGCAGGTTCGCGGGCCGCCCGCCGGGGGACGGACCGGGGAGGGAGACCGGAGGAGGGACCGGCCGTTCGGACGGCGCTCGACGACGGCCGGGCGCGCTGGGCGACCGCTGCGCAGAGGTGTGTCCCGCGACCGAGGGACCCGAGCCGCGGCCTCCTAGGGCCACCCTCGGTGGCGGGCCCGGCGGGCACATCCGGCGTCGTGTCGCCGCAGGGCGCACGGCGGGGAGGCCACCGCCGCGTTCCGCGATGCCTCCGGTGCGGAGTCGCTCGGCGCGGTGCCGGCCGCCC
The DNA here is from genome assembly GCF_018207095.1 of Nocardiopsis sp. MG754419. GTDB lineage: Bacteria > Actinomycetota > Actinomycetes > Streptosporangiales > Streptosporangiaceae > Nocardiopsis. Next base: position 3,862 of record NZ_QOCZ01000089.1, read on the forward strand.
ACCGGAGGCCCCTACCGGGCCCCGGTCAGGCCCGGTTCTGTCGGTGGCCCCGATTACGGTCGACGCGCCCGCCCCCCTGCGAAAGGCACCACGGTGACCACCCCGACCACCCGCGCGCACTCGTGGCGGTTCAGCCGAGACGAACGCACCCTCGTCCTCGGTGCGCTCCTCAACTCCCTGGCGTTCTTCGCCGCCCTTCCGTTCGCCGCGCTCTACCTGGCCGACCGGACGGATCTGTCGGCCGCGTGGATCGGCGCGGTCGTGGGGTCCATCCCGATGATCGCGGCGCTGGGCGGGGTGACCGGCGGGATGCTCGCCGACCGGTGGGGCTCGGTTCGGCTGATGCGGGTGGGGCTGGCACTGAACGTGGCGGTGTACGCGGCACTGGCCTTCGTGTCCACTCCGGCCGCCGCCATCGCCCTGTTGCCCTGCCTGGGGGTGGCGCGCACCATGGTCGAACCGAGCATGAAGAAGCTCCTCTCCCTCGCCGACACCGGGGACGGACGCATCTTCCGGGTCCGCTACATCACCCTGTGCCTGGGAGCGATCGTCGGCCCGGCCCTGGGCGGCGTACTGTTCCACGCGAGCCCGACGGCGTTCTTCCTGGTCCCGGCGGGATGCTTCGCCCTGTACCTCGTGGTCATGGTGGTCCGCGGCGGCGAACTGGCCCGCCTGGAGCGCGGACCGACCGGCTCGGGCACCACCCCGTGGACGGAGGCCCTGCGGGACCCCTTCCTGGTGGCGGCGATCGGCGCGGGCGCCGTGATCTTCCTGGTGTTCTCCCAGATGGACGCCGCGATCCCCCTGTTCATGAAGGGGATCCACGGAGAGCGGACGGAGTACCTGTTCGCGTCGTTGCTGGTGCTGAACGCGGTGTTGGCCCTGGTGGTGCAGCCACCGGTGATCCGATTGTCCGAACGCCTCTCCCGGGGACCCTTGGCCACGCTGGGCTGCGTGTTCTTCGCGCTGGCGTTCGCCTGCGTGTGGCTGGGAACGACCAGTGTGGTGGCGCTGTACGTGGCCATCGTGTTCTGGACCCTGGGAGAGGCGATCCTGCTCCCGCTACCGGACATCGCCGTGCACGACCTCGCCACCGACGAGCGCAAGGGCACCTACTTCGGCCTGTCCGAGCTGCGCTACCTGGGTTTCTTCGTCGGCCCCGTCCTGGGCGGAGCCCTCCTGGAGCTCCACGTGCCGACCTACTTCGTTCTCATGGGCGTGCTCGTCTTCCTCTGCGTCCCCCTGCTGCTCCGCACCCGGGCGTGACGCGGGCCGCGGGCGCGGCTCAGCGGGCGCTGATGAGGAGGTAGCGGCGCAGGGCCAGAGGGGCGAAGACGGCGATGATCGCCGCCGAGGACAGCGCCGCGTACAGTACGGCGTTCTCCGCCGGCCAGCCCGTCGGCTGGGCCAGTCCCGCGGGCGGAGCGTTGCCGAACAGTTCCCTGGAGGCCGTGGCCACCGCGGTGACCGGGTTCCACTCCGCGAACACGCGCAGCGGAGCGGGCATGGCCTCGATGGACACGAACGCGCCCGACACGAAGGCGACCGGGAACAGCCAGACCAGCCCCAGGCTCTGCGCCACCTCGACACTGCGCGCGGTCAACGCGACGAAGGCGCCGATCCAGGAGGTCGCGAAGGCGAAGAACAACAGCAGGGCGACACCGAGGAGTACCTCGCTCGCGCCGGTGGTGACACGCCACCCGATCGCGAGTCCGCACAAGGCGGTGACCACCAACGACAGGGAGCTGGTCGCCAGGTCTGAGAGGGTCCGCCCCAGGATCACGGCGATCCGCGACATGGGGAGCGACCGGTACCGGTCGACGATGCCCTTCTGGAGGTCGTTGGCGAGCCCGACCGCCGTGAAGGAGGAGTTGAAGAGCAGGGTCTGGGCGAAGATGCCCCCGATCAGGAACTCGCGGTACTCCGCGCCGCCCAGACTGCCGCCGAAGACGAAGGCGAGCAGCAGGACGAACATCACCGGCTGGATGACCCCGGAGACCATGGAGCCCGGGGTGCGCAGGACGTTGAGCAGGTTCCGGTGGGCGACCACGCCGCTGTCGCCGACCGATCTCACGAGCACGTTCATCGGACCCCTCCGACCTGGGGCGCCGGCACGTCGGCCGGGCGTCCGTCCTGACCGGTCAGTTCGAGGAAGACCTCGTCCAGGGTGGGGCGGCGCAGGGCCACCTCCACCACGGAGATCCCGCCCCGTTCGAGCGCCGCCAGCGCCCGGGTCATCGCGGACTGGCCCTCGGACGTGCCCACGGACAGCGTCCGGGCGCCCGCGTCGATCTCGGGCCGCCCGTGACCGTGGTCGGCGACGATCCCCGCCGCCGCTTCGAGGTCCGCGGCCTCGGCGAGGACGAAGTCCATCCGTGCCCCGCCCATGTGCTCCTTGAGGGCGTCCGCGCTGCCCCGCGCGATCACCGACCCCTGGTCGATGACCACGATCGTGTCCGAGAGCCGGTCGGCCTCCTCCAGGTACTGCGTGGTCAGCAGCACCGTGGTGCCGTCCTCCACCAGCGTGGAGACGATCTCCCACGTGTCCATCCGGCCGCGCGGGTCCAGACCGGTCGTGGGCTCGTCGAGCACGACCACCTCCGGCCGGGCCACCAGAGCCCCGGCCAGGTCCAGGCGGCGGCGCATACCGCCCGAGTAGGCCCCCGCTCGTTGGTCGGACACGTCCGACAGCCGAAAGCGCCGCAGCAGCGCACGGGCGCGTTCGGCGGCCTGCGCGCGGTTCATCCCGTAGAGCCGGCCCACCATGCGCAGGTTCTCGAACCCGGTGAGCTTCTCGTCCACCGCCGCGTACTGGCCGGACAGCCCGATGCTGCGGCGGACGGCGCCGGGGTCGGACAGCACGTCGTGGCCGGCGACCCTGACCCGCCCGCCGTCGGGCCGCAGCAGGGTGGTCAGTACACGGACCGTGGTCGTCTTGCCGGCGCCGTTGGGGCCGAGCAGCCCCAGCACGTGTCCGCGCGGCACCGTGAGGTCGATACCCCGCAGCGCGCGGTGCCCGCCGAAGGACTTGGTCAGCCCCTCGACGTCGATGACATGGTCGTCGCCGCCCACGTCACTCCCTTCATGGTCGGTCGCCCGGCCGCCGTGACGGCCGGGCTCGGGTCCTCAGGCGGCGTCGAGCTGACGCACACGGTGCGGTCTCATGTCCGTCCAGTTGGTGTCGATGTAGGTCAGGCACTCCTGGCGCTCGTCCGGGCCGTGGCGCACGACCCAGCCGGCCGGGACCGGCACGAACGCGGGCCACAGGGAGTGCTGGTCCTCGTCGTTGACCAGCACGAGGAACGTGGCGTCGGTGTCGTCGAACGGGTTCTGCATGGCTGTGCGTCCTTCTGTGTCGGGTGCGGCGCGCGATCGCCGCCGCGTGGTGTCGGATGGTCGGATCGTCAGGTCATCGGTCGTCGGTGTGCGGTGGGAGGGGGTCCGTGGCGGGCCCCCGGCTCAGTGGCGGTGCGCCGCCGAACGGACCATCCGGTCCGCGACGACGGGGCCGATCACCGAGAGGGGTTCCGGCAGGGCCATGAGCGCGTGGGTGCAGGTCACGTCGTGGTCGTCGATACGTCCGCCGACGAAGGGTCGCCAACTCTCCGAGAGCCGGACCCCGGGAACGCTGTCGAGGGTCGCGGTGAAGAAGAGGACGTCCCCGTCGAAGACGGGTGGCGGGCCCTGGCGCAGCAGGCTCACCTGCCGGTCGAAGGCGCGGAGCATGGCGCCGACCGCCTCCTCCGAGAGCTCTCCCAGGGGGTCGCCACGACGTTGGAAGACCTCCAGGGCGTCTCCGGCGCGGAGGGGTCGGGTGAGTTCCGCGGCGTCCTCCGCGTAGCCCAGGGCCCCGAGCAGCGCGTCGAGGACCTCTCCGTCGTCCTCGGCGTCGTCGTCGGCGTCCTGACCGAACGGATGGGAGTCCAGCAGGGCGAGGGTGGCCACCTCGTCGCCGCACTCCTGGAGGTGGGCGGCGAGCGCGTGCGCGATGTTCCCGCCGAACGACCAGCCCAGCAGGTGGTAGGGCCCCTCGGGCTGGACCTCGCGGATGCGCGCGGCGTACTCCTCGGTGAGTTCCCGCATGTCGGCGGCCTGGTCGGCACCGCGGTCGTCCGGGGCGAGCCCCGGGGCCTGGAGCCCGTAGATGGGATGGTCGGCGTCGATGTGCTGCGCCAGTCCCGCGTAGGGCCAGGCGAGCCCGCCGGCCGGGTGCACGCAGAACAGCGGGGCGGCCTCTCCGGTGGGCCGGATCGGCAGGATGCGGCCCAGACCGTTCTCCCCGACCCCTCCGTCGGCGGCCTCGATGAGCCCGGCGACCGTGGGGTTCTGGAAGAGCATCGGGACCGTGACCTCCTGGCCCAGGGCCGCGGAGGCGCGCTTGACGAGGCGCGCCGCGAGCAGGGAGTGCCCGCCCAGCTCGAAGAACCCGTCGTGCACGCCGACCCTCGGCAGGTCCAGGATCTCGGCGAACAACGCGCACATCCTGGTCTCACGCCGGGTCTCGGGGACCCCCGTGACCTGCGGGGCGTGCTCGGCCGGGTCCGGCAGGGCCACGTGGTCGACCTTGCCGTTCACGGTCAGGGGCAGGGACTCCAGGCGGACGAACACCGCCGGGACCATGTAGTCGGGAAGCCGGGCGCCGAGGTGCCGGCGCAGTGCGGCGTCGGTGGGCCCGGGGCGCTCGCGCGGTACGACGTAGGCGACGAGTCGGGTGTCCCCGGCCGTCGTACGGCGCACCAGGACGGCGGCCTCGGCGACGTCGGGGTGGTCGACCAGCGTCGCCCTGATCTCGCCGGGTTCGATCCGAAAGCCGCGGAGCTTGACCTGGTCGTCGGCGCGGCCGACGAACTCCAGCGTGCCGTCGGCACGCCACCGCACCAGGTCGCCGGTCCGGTACATGCGCCCGCCGCCGGCGACGAAGGGGTCGGCGACGAACCGCTCCCCGGTCATGCCCGGGCGGCTGCGGTACCCGCGGGCCAGACCGGCGCCGGCGATGTAGAGCTCTCCGAGTGCGCCCACGGGTGCGGGCTGGAGCCCGCTGTCGAGCACGTAGACCCGTAGGTTGCCGATGGGGCGGCCGATGGTGGGGCCGGAACCGCCCTCGATGCCGGCGATGACGGCGTCCACCGTGGTCTCGGTCGGGCCGTAGAAGTTGTAGGCGCGCACGCCGGAACGCCGGGTCAGCTCCGCCCAGAGGTCGGCGTCGACCGCCTCACCGCCCAGCGCGACGACCGAGAGGGCGTCCGCGTGGTCGAGCACGCCCTCGGCGATGAGCCTGCGGGCGTAGCTGGGTGTGGTCTCGATGGAGTCCACCCGGTGGCGCGCGAGGTAGTCGGCGAGCCCCGTGGGGTCGCGGCGCACCGCGTCCTCGATCATGTGCAGCTCGTGGCCGTCGACCAGCCAGAGGATCGGGTCCCAGGAGGCGTCGAAGGCGACGCCCGCCGTGTGGGCGACGCGGAGCGTCCGTCCCAGCCGCTCGCTCACCGGCGCGAAGAGCTCCTCACGATGGCTCAGGAACAGGTTGACCAGGGATCCGTGCTCGACCTCGACCCCCTTGGGCCGACCGGTGGAACCCGAGGTGTAGATGACGTACACCATGTCCGAGGCGGTGAGCGGGCGGACCCTCTCGCGGTCGGTCAGGGCGCCCGCCGTGGCGCAGTGGCAGTCACCGTGCTTGTCGGTGATGGCGTCGACGTCCCGGATGAGCGGTGCGTTCGCGACGCGGTGGGCGAGCGAGGCGTCCGTGAGCACCAGACCGGGTCCGGCGTCCTCGACCATGGCGGCCAGGCGCTCGTCGGGGTGGTCGGCGTCCAGGGGCAGGTAGGCGGCCCCGCTCTTGAGCACGCCCAGCAGGCTCACCACGGTCTCCACCGACCGCTGGAGCAGGACCGCGACCACGTCGCCGGGCCCGTTGCCGAGCTTGACCAGCGAGCGGGCCAGGCAGTTGGCGCGGCGTTCGAGCGCGGCGAAGCTGAGTCGTTCGTCGCCGCAGACCAGGGCGGTCGCGTCGGGAGTGCGCGCGACCTGGCTCTCGAACAGCTCCACGACCGTCTCGGCCGGCAGGTCGCGACGCAGACCGTGACCGTCGGCCAGCAGCCCCTCGCGCTCGCGGGCGGAGAGGATCTCCAGTCGACCGAGCCGGGCCTCGGGCGCGCGGGAGGCGGCGTCGAGCAGTCGGACGTACCGCTCCACGAACAGGCGCGCCGTGGCGGGTTCGAACATCGCGCTGTTGTACACCAGGGTGCCCGCGATGCCCCCGGCCCCACCGAGCGGGCAGGCCTGTTCGGCGAGGTCCAGGGACAGGTCGAACTTGGCGCCGAGCGCCGTGGTCGACGGTTCCGGGCGCACGCCCAGACCCGACAGCTCCAGGGTGGGCGTCTCGTTGTTCTGCAGGGTCAGGGCGGTCTGGAACAGGGGGTGACGGCCCAGCGCGCGGGAGGGGTTGAGCCTCTCCACGATCTGCTCGAACGGCACCTCCTGGTCGTCGAAGGCGTCCAGGTCCGCGTCCCGCACCCGGGCCAGCAGCTCGGAGAAGGCCGGGTTGCCGGAGGTGTCGGTGCGCAGCGGAAGCGTGTTGACGAAGAACCCGACCAGGTCGTCCAGCGCGGGGTCGGTGCGTCCCGCCACCGGGCCGCCGATGACGATGTCCTCGCCCGCGCCCAGGCGGGTGTACAGGGCGGCGAGCCCGGCCTGGAGGACCATGAACAGGCTCGTGGACGTGGACCGCGCCAACCGGAGCAGGCGCTCGTGCAGGTCGGCGCCGATCTCCACCTCCGCACCGGCGGAGGGCTGTGCGGCGCTGGCGGGGCGGGGGCGGTCCGAGGGCAGGCGCAGCTCGTCGGGGGCGCCGGACAGGCGGCGTTCCCAGGCGTCGAGGCTGTGCCGGATCGCGCTGTCGGGGTCGCCGTCGTCCCCGAGGACCTCGCGCTGCCAGAGCGTGTAGTCGGCGTACTGGACCGGCAGGTCCCGGTCGAGGGGCGCGGTGCCGTGGACGCGGGCGGTGTAGGCCATGGAGAGGTCGCGCGCCAGGGGCGCGGTCGACCATCCGTCGCCCGCGATGTGGTGCATGACCAGCAGCAGGACGTGTTCACGGCCCACCCGGAACAGGTGGCCCCGCAGGGGCGTCTCGACCGCCAGGTCGAAGCCCCGGCCGGCCTCGCGCTCCAGGGCGCGGCGCAGTTCCTCCTCGTCGGCGACCTCGACGCACGTGGTCCCCGGGTCCACGGCCTCGGGCGGCAGGACGTGCTGGAGGGGTGCGCCGTCGATGTCGGGGAAGACCGTGCGCAGGCTCTCGTGACGTGCGGAGACGTCGCGCAGGGCCCCGCGCAGGGCCTCGGTGTCCGGTGCGCCGGTGATCCGCACGGCGATGGGCAGGTTGTAGTCGGCCGCCGAGGTGTCCATGCGGTTGAGGAACCAGAGCCTGCGCTGGGCGAAGGACAGCGGGACGCGCGCGGGTCGCGGCATCGGCCGGAGCGGGGGCCGGGACCGTCGTCCGTCGCCGAGCGCCGCGGCCAGACCGGCCACGGTCGGTGCCTCGAAGAGGGTGCGGACGGCGACCTCCGTGCCCATGACACTGCGGATCCGGGCGACCAGGCGCACCGCGAGCAGGGAGTGCCCTCCCAGGACGAAGAAGTCGTCGTCGATGCCCACCTCGGGCACGTCCAGGACCTTGGCGAACAGCTCGCACAGCACCGTCTCGTCACGGGTGCGCGGACCACGACCGCCGCCCGTGACGGCCTCGGGTTCGGGGAGCGCCGACCGGTCCAGCTTGCCGTTGGGCGTCAACGGGAGTTCGGGCAGCAGCATGACCACCCCGGGCAGCATGGCCGCCGGGAGCCTGCGCGCCGCGAGGTCGCGGACGCCTCGGGTGTCCGGGCGCCCGCCCGGCCGCGCGGTGACGTAGGCGGCCAGCCGCGGGTCCCCGTCCTTGGTGCGGGTGAGCACCACGGCGGCCTGGGCGACCTCGGGGTGTTCGGCCACCACGGCCTCCACCTCGCCGAGTTCGATCCGGTGGCCGCGGACCTTGACCTGGCCGTCGGCGCGACCGACGTAGCGCAGGGCACCGTCCGCCCCGCGTGCGACCAGGTCACCGGTGCGGTACATGCGGCCGCCGTCGGCGGCGAACGGGTCCGCCACGAAGCGTTCGCCGGTCAGCCCCGGTCGGCCGAGGTAGCCGCGCGAGACCCCGGCGCCGCTGAGGTAGAGCTCGCCGACGACCCCCGCGGGGACCGGTCGCAGCCGGCCGTCCAGGACGCGGGCGCCGGTGTTGGCGATCGGTCGGCCGATCACCGGTTCCTCCTCCTCGTCGGAGCGGGCCGTGACGCCGTCGACCGTGCACTCGGTCGGACCGTAGAGGTTGTGCGCCACCAGACCCGGGACCTCGCGCAGCTCCCTCCAGAGCCGGGCGTCGACGGCTTCGCCGCCCAGGGCGAGCACACGCGGCCCGGTCCCGCCGTCGAAGAGCCCCAACGCCACGAGCTGGCGGGCGTAGGACGGGGTCGTCTCGATCGCGTCGATCCCCCGCTCCCGCAGGAGCGCGACCAGCTGTTCGGCGTCCCCGCGTTCGGGATCCTGGACGATGTGCAGCTCGTGGCCGTCCACCATCCACAGGAAGGGGTCCCAGGAGGCGTCGAAGGACACCCCGGCGGTGTGCGCGACCCGCAGGTACCGACCGGCCGCGGAGCGGGCCGGCTCGAACACGCGCTCACGGTGCGAGTGGAGCAGGTTGGCCAACGAGCGGTGCTCGACGACCACGCCCTTGGGACGGCCGGTGGAGCCGGACGTGTAGACGACGTAGGCCGCGTCACGGGGGCCCGGACGGACCGGGACCCGGCTCATCGGGGTGTCCAGGGGCAGCGCGTCCAGGTGGAGCACCATGCTCCCGTCCGGCACGCGTGTGCGGTCGCCGGTGGTCGTGAGGACGATGGCGGGTCCGGCGTCGGCGAGCATGTGGTCGACGCGCTCGCGGGGGTAGGAGGTGTCCACCGGCATGAAGGCCGCACCGCTGCGCAGCACGCCGAGCAGCGCGACGGCCAGGTCGACCGAGCGCGGCAGCACCGTCGCCACGGTCGTGCCGGGGCCGGCGCCCCGGTCGGTCAGTAGGTGCGCCAGGCTCTCGGCGCGCGCGTCCAGTTCGGCGAAGGTCAGGAGACGATCGCCCGCGGCCACCGCGGTGCGGTCGGGACCGCACAGCACCTGGGCGTCGAAGGAGTCCAGGATCGTGTCCGCGGCCCCCGGACGGAAGGGCCCCGTGGCGCCCGCGTCCAGGTCCGCGCGTTCGCCGGGCAGCAGGAGTTCGGCCTCCTCAACGACGGTGGCCGGCGCCTCGGCCAGGACCGAGAGCAGATGGGTGAAGCGGTCGGCCACGGACCGGGCGGTGCTCTCGTCGAAGAGGTCGGCGTCGTACTCCAGGTCGCCGAGGAGCCCGTCAGGGGCGCCGTCGGTGTCGAGGTGCTCCGTCAGGTCGAGGGTGAGGTCGAACTTGGCCTGAGCGGTCCCGGCCCCCTCCTGCACGCTGGTGTCCAGACCGTGCAGGGACGGGCGGGCGGTGCCGATGTTCTGCAGGGCCAGCATGACCTGGAACAGCGGGGGCCGGGGGCCCGAGCGGCTCGGCCGCAGCTCCTCCACCACACGGTCGAACGGCGCGTCCTGGTGGGCGAAGGCGGCGAGGCAGGCCTCCTTGGAGCGCTCGACCAGGTCGTCGAAGGTCGGGTTCCCGTCCGTGTGCGTGCGGATGACGACGGTGTTGACGAAGAAGCCGATGAGCGCGTCCAGCTCGGCCTCGGTGCGTCCCGCCGTGGGCGTGCCGACCGTCAGGTCGGAGCCCGCTCCCAGGCGGGAGAGCAGGGCGGTGAGACCGGCGTTGAGCACCATGAACAGGCTCGCGCCGTGCCGCTCGCCGAGGCGGTGGAGACGCGCGTGGAGTTCCGGGGACAGGCGCAGCGGCACCGAGCCGCCGCGGCCACTGGAGTGTTCGGGTCGGGGCCGGTCCACGGGCAGGACCGTGTCCTCCGGCGCCCCGCGCAGGGCCTCACGCCAGTACGCCAGCTGTCGGGACAGCTCGCTCTCCGGGTCGCCGTCCTCCCCGAGCACCTCGTTCTGCCAGAGCGTGTAGTCGGCGTACTGCACCGGGAGAGGTCGCCATTCGGGGGCCCGCCCCCGGGCGCGGGCGGCGTAGGCGACGGCCAGGTCCTGGGAGAGCGGACCCAGCGACCACCCGTCACCGGCGATGTGGTGCAGGACGAGCAGGAGGACGTGGTCGCGCTCGCCGACCCGGAGGAGCCGGACGCGCAGCGGTGTCTCGACGGAGGTGTCCAGACCGCGTCCGGCCTCCGCCGTGATCACCCGTTCCAGGTCCTGCTCGGGGCAGGACACGGCGGCGAAGTCGAGCCGGGTCTCGTCCGGGGGCAGGACGAGCTGGCGGGGCTCCTCGCCGTGCATCGGGAACACGGTGCGCAGGGTCTCGTGGCGTTCCACGAGGTCGTCCAGGGCGGAGCGCAGGGCCGTGGTGTCCAGCTCCCCGCGCAACCGGAGCGCCGCCGGGATGTTGTAGGCGCCGGATTCGGGCGCGTACCTGTTGAGGAACCACAGCCGGCGCTGGGTGTGCGAGAGCGGCAGCACCTCGGGGCGTTCCCGCGGCTCCAGGCGCGGTCCGGTCCCGGCGGTGTCGGGCAGCACCCGGGCCAGCCCCGCGACGGTCGGGTTCTCGAAGAGTTCCCGGATGGCGGGGGCCGCCCCGAACTCCGCCCGGATGCGGCCGATGAGTCGGGTGGCCAGGAGCGAGTGGCCGCCCAGGGCGAAGAAGTCGTCGTCCACACCGACGTTCTCGACCCCGACGGCCTCGGCGAAGAGCGCGCACAGCCTGCGCTCGCGCTCGGTGCGCGGTGGCCGGGAGGAGGCCGCGTCGCCCGTGGGCAGGGGCAGGGCGGCACGGTCCAGCTTGCCGCTGGGGGTCAGCGGCAGCTCGGGCACCTCGATGGTCGCCGCGGGCACCATGAACGCGGGAAGGCGGTCGGCGGCGTGGGCCCGGGCCTTGTCGACGTCGGAGGGGTCGTCGACGACGACGTAGGCCACCAGACGCGTGTCCGGGCCCTCGCCGACGGGGACGACCGCCGCGCGACGGACCCCGGGGCACTCCCGGACGACCGCCTCGACCTCGGCCGGCTCCACGCGGACGCCGCGCACCTTGACCTGGTCGTCGGCCCGGCCGAGGAAGCGCAGGGTACGGTCCGCGGCGGGGGACACCAGGTCACCGGTGCGGTACATGCGGCCGCCGTCGGCGGCGAACGGGTCCGCCACGAACCGTTCGGCGGTGAGCACGGAGCGGCCGAGGTAACCACGGGCGACGGAGTGGCCGGCGACGTAGAGCTCGCCGGTGGCGCCGGGCGGCACGGGCCGGAGCCCCGAGTCCAGGACGTAGGCGCGGGAGTTGGCGACGGCGTCCCCGATGTGGGGCCGCTCCCCCGGCGCGACGGGGGCGGTCAGGCTGTCGACCGTGGTCTCGGTCGGGCCGTACAGGTTGTACCCGTCGACGTGGTCCAGCGACGCGAGCGTGTCCCACAGGTCGGGGTCCACGGCCTCGCCGCCCAGGGCGACGACCGTGGGGCCGCCCGGCTCGGCGAGCCCCTCGCCCAGGAGCGCGCGGGCGAAGGAGGGCGTGGTCTCGATCGCGTCGAGACCCTGGTCGCGCAGGTGGGCGACGAGCCGCTGCGGGTCACGGCGGACCTCGTCGTCGACCAGGTGGAGCTCGTGCCCGTCCACCATCCACAGGAAGGGGTCCCAGGAGGCGTCGAAGGAGAGCCCCGCGGTGTGCGCCACCCGCAGCGCCCGCCCGTGCCGCTCACGTGAGGGCCCGAAGACGAGCGCACGGTGGGAGTGCAGGAGGTTGAGCAGGGAGCGGTGCTGCACGGCCACCCCCTTGGGGGCGCCGGTGGAACCGGACGTGTAGATGACGTAGGCGAGGTCGTCGCCGGTGGTGGGGCGGGGGCGGTCCGCCGCGGGCACGCGCGGGCCCTGTGCGACCTCGGCCCTGGTGGCCGGGTCGTCCATGAACAGCGTCGTCGTGTCCGGACCTCGGTCGGCCTCGGGATCTCCGTGCGCGGTGGCGTCGGAGTCTCCGTGCGCGTCGGTCGCGCGGTGGGCGAGCACGAGGTCCGGCCGCGCGTCCCGGACCATGGCGGCCAGGCGGCCCGCCGGGTAACCGGGGTCGAGCGGCAGACAGGCGGCGCCGGACTTGAGCACGGCGAGTTGGGCCACCGGCAGGTCGGTGTGTCGCCCCACCCTGACGCCGACCACACGGCCGGGACCGGCGCCGAGCGCGATGAGGTGCTCGGCCCAGCGGTCGGACAGGGCGTCGAGCCGGGCGAGGGTGAGGCGACCGTCGGGGGCGACGACGGCGGTGCTCTCGGGGTCGCGGGACGCGGTGAGCGCGAACTCGTCCGCCACCGTCAGGTCGGGCAGGGCGCGGACGGGACCCTCGTTGCGGGCGGGCCCGGTCTCCGCGTCGTTCGCGAGCCGCACGTCGAGTGCGCCCACCGGGGCGGTGGGGTCCTCGGCGATGGCGCGCATGACGGCGAACAGTCGCGCCTGGTGGTCGTCGAGTTCGGCGGGCGTGTACAGGTCCGGGTTGCCGTCGAAGTCGACGCGGATGTCGTCGGTGGCGCCGAGCCCGTGGAAGATGACGGACAGGTCCTCGATGGGCCCGACCGCCAGGTTGTGGGTGGTGGCCGGAAGTCCGGCGAAGACGAGTTCGCCCAGGGGCGGGATGATGTTGACCGACGGTCCCGTCAGCCGGCGGCCCGTGGCCTCGCCCCGGCGCATCTCCTCGTAGCGGTACCGCTGGTGTCGCAGGACCTTGCGGGTGTCCAGGGACACCTGCCGCAGGAGTGCGGACACGGGCAGGTCCGGGCGGACCCGCACCCGCAGCGGCACGATGTTGGAGACCGCCGCCGGGACCGTCCTGGCGTGCGAGGTGCGGCGCGAGGTGACCGGCAGTCCGAGCACGATGTCCCGGGCGCCGGTGAAGCGGTGGAGGTGCACGGCGGTGGCCGTGAGCACCGCGGCGGGCAGGCTGGTGCGCTGCGCGCGGGCGGCGGCCTGGAGTCCGGCGGCGACCGGGGCCGGCAGGTGCGCGGTGGTCCTGTGCAGGCTGGTCGGCATCCGCACGGGCGCGTCGGACAGGCCCACCGCGTCGGGGGCGTCGGCCATGTGCTCGGCCCAAAATCGCGCGTCGGCCTCGGCGGTGCCGTCCTCCCGGTAGAGGGCCTCCTCCTCCAGGAGCCGGTCCAGCCCACCGAAGGGGCTGGGCCCCGGCTCGGTCCCGGCGGCCAGCGCGTCGTGGATCTCGGTGATCCGGCCCAGGACCAGCATGGCTCCGTAGCCGTCCAGGAGCAGGTGGTGGACGCGCTGGTAGACGAAGTGGTGTTCCGCGCCGAGTCGGAAGATCACCTCGGCGAACAGGTCCTCGCCCCGGACGTCGAGCGATCGCGCGAGGTCGTCCCGCATCCAGCGCCGGGCGGACTCGGCGGGGTCGGTCTCGGCGGAGAGGTCCACGACGGTGGGCCACCAGTCGTCGGGGCGACGGACCTCCTGCCAGGGAACCCCGTCCTCCTCGCCGAAGCGCAGGTGCAGCGACTCCGTCTCCAGAATCGCCCGACGCAGGGCGGAGCACAGGGTCGGCACGTCCAACGGACCGTCCAACTCCAGGTACTCCGCGATGGCGTACACCGGGTTGCCCGGGTCCATCTGCTGCGCGTACCAGAGCCCGCTCTGGGCAGCCGTGAGCGGCAGTCGGCGGAGGTGGCCGGTGTTCGTCATCGAAGACCTTCCGATCGCGTCGGCGCCCCTGCGAGAGCAGCGGATGAGCCGGGAGTGCTGGGGAATGGCGAAAGGCCAGGGGCACTGGCCTGGAAGCGGTGGGGCGCCTCCAGCGGGGTCACTCCGGAACCGGAAGTTGACCGCTTTCACTAGCTTGACTCTGTTAGCGGTGATTCGTAGGGATACGCGAGAAGGATTGCGTGATGCACCTCACATGGAGCTACCGAACGGCTACACACTGATACATTTCGGGCATAGCGCAGCAGCCGGAGCGCGATGCTCCGGCCACTGCGCAGCGGTCGCTAGTGGTTGATCTGGTAGTTGCCGATGAAGATGGTCACCAGCCCACCGTCACCGAACAGTCCTCCGAGCAGGCCGGGCGAGGACGAAGAGGCCTCGGCCCCGGGCTGCGCGGCGGCTTGGGCGGGCACGGCGCCCAGCACCGCGGTGGCCGCGAACGCGGAGAGCAGGAGCGCGGCGGCGCGGCGACGAACTGACGTCATGACGGGGGTTCCCTTCGATGGTCGGATAGGGCCGCCTCGCCGATGGGCGGGCCGACCCTCACGGAGCATTCGAGACCGAACCCTGGGGGTATTGGTGCGAAAGGCGATGAATTCTCCCTCGGCACGTCCCCGCACCCCGAGGCACTGGAGGGACACCCCCGCCTACCAGTTGGTAACAATTGAGCATGCCCAGGCCGGGGCCTAGAGCACGTGAACCGGGACGCTCTAGGGTTCCGCCATGGGTGTATTGCGGAAGCGTGTCCTGGTTCGTGTTCTCTTGGGGCTTGTCGCGACCGTCGCGGCCCTGGCCCTGATCGCTTCCCTGCTCGGGGTGTGGGCGGTCCGACGGTCGTTCCCCACGACCTCCGGCGAACTGACCCTCTCCGAACTCGGCGCCCCGGTCACCGTCCTGCGCGACGAACACGGGGTCCCGCACGTCTACGCGGACGACGCCGAGGACCTGTTCGTCGCCCAGGGGTTCACCCACGCGCAGGACCGCTTCTGGGAGATGGACTTCCGCCGCCACGTCACGGCCGGCCGCACCGCCGAGCTCTTCGGTCCCGGCCAGGTGCAGACCGACATCTACCTGCGCACGATGGGCTGGCGGCGGGTCGCCGAGCAGGAGTACGACCTCCTGGAGGAGGACTCCCGGCGCTACCTCGACGCCTACGCCGCCGGGGTCAACGCCTGGATCGACGAGAACGAGGGGCTCTCCGCGAGTCTGGAACACGGGCTCCTCGGGATCACCGCGGACGACTACACCGTGGAGCCCTGGACGCCCACCGACAGTCTCGCCTGGCTCAAGGCCATGGCCTGGGACCTGGGCGGCAACCTCCAGGACGAGACCCGCCGCGCCCTGCTTCTGGCCGAAGGGTTCGACGAGGAGACCATCGAGGAGCTCTACCCGGCGTACCCGACCGAGAAGCACGCCCCCATCACCTCCACCGACGAGCACAACGGCGCCGGTGACGACGCCGACCTGGGCCGCGCCCCCGACCTGCCCGAGGAGGCGCTCTCGGCCCTCGACGGGGTCTCCGACGTGCACGCGGCCATACCCGACCTCCTCGGCCCCTCCGACGATCCCGACCTCGGGTCCAACTCCTGGGTCGTCTCGGGCGAGCACACCGAGTCCGGTTCGCCGCTGCTCACCAACGACCCGCACCTGGGCGCGTCGATGCCCTCCACCTGGCACCAGATGGGGCTGCACTGCACCGAGCTCACCGAGGAGTGCCCGTTCGACACCAGCGGGTTCGGCTTCTCCGGGCTGCCCGGAGTGGTCATCGGCCAGAACGAGTCCATCGCCTGGGGCTTCACCAACCTCAACCCCGACGTCATGGACCTGTACCTGGAGGAGGTCGACGGCGACGAGTACGTGGTGGACGGCGAGCGGCGTCCCCTGGAGATCATCGAGGAGACCATCGCGGTCTCCGGTGGCGAGGACCTCGACCTCACCATCCGCTCCACGCACCGCGGGCCGATCCTGTCGACCACCGCGGCCGGGTCCGACCTCCGGAGGATCGGCGAGGACCCCGGGGAGGGCGACGACGCCCCCTACCAGGTCTCCCTGCGCTGGACCGCCCTCGAACCGGGGGCCACGGCCGACGCCGTCTTCGCGATGAACCGGGCGCGGGACTGGAACGACTTCCGCGCCGCCGCGAGCAGGTTCGAGGTCCCCTCACAGAACCTCGTCTACGCGGACGAGGAGGGCAACATCGGCTACCAGGCCCCCGGCCTGGTACCGGTCCGCGGCAAGGGCGACGGCCGCTGGCCCGCCCCCGGCTGGGACTCCGACTACGACTGGGAGGACGAGTACCTCCCCTTCGACGCACTGCCCAGCGTGTACAACCCGGAGTCCGGGGTGATCGTCACGGCCAACGAGGCGGTCGTGGACGAGGAGTACGCCCACTTCCTGACCTCGGACTGGAACTACGGCTACCGGGGTCAGCGGATCAACGACCTGTTGGACGAGGCGATCGCCGAGGGGCCGGTGGGGGTGGAGGACATGGAACGCGTCCTCGTGGACTCGCTGCACACCAGCGCCCTGGAGGTCACGCCGTACCTGCTGGACGTGCCGGTCGAGGGGACCACGGCCCAGGCCCGCGACCTGCTCCGCGACTGGGACCACCGCAACGAGCCCGACTCCGCCGCGGCCGCGTTCTACAACGCCACGTGGCGGCAGCTCCTGCCCCTGCTCTTCGACGAACTGGGCGAGAACGGCATGGACGGCCGCTCACGCGGGATGCACGTGGTGTCCGGGCTGCTGGAGGACCCCGACTCCCACTGGTGGGAGGGGTCCGAGGCGAGCGGGCGGGAGGAGGTCCTGGCGGCGGCCATGGACGCTGCCGTGGAGGAACTGACGGAACTGCTCGGCGACGACCCGGCCGCCTGGCGCTGGGGCGACCTGCACACCCTCACCGCGACCCACGAGTCCTTCGGGACCTCGGGGATCGGGCCGGTGGAGTGGCTGTTCAACCGCGGCCCCGTGGAGAGCGCCGGCGGCTCCGACCTGGTCAACGCGACCGGGTGGAACACCGCCGAGGGCTACGGCATCACCACCGTCCCCTCCATGCGGATGGTCGTGGACCTGGCCGACCGGGACTCCTCGACGTGGATCCACCTGACCGGCAACTCGGGGCACGCCTTCCACCCCAACTACGACGACCAACTGGAGCTGTGGGCCGAAGGGGAGTCGCTGCCGTGGGCGGTGACGGAGGAGGCCGTCCGCGAGGCGAGCACGGACGAGCTCACCCTCACGCCGTAGGGGACCGGGGCGGCGTGCCCGCCCCGGTCCCGTTCATGGTCAGAGCGGGAACGCGGTACCGGTCGCCTCCTCCGACAGGTCCCACAGCCGCCGCGCGGCGTCGGTGTCCAGGGCGGCGCGGGTGCGCCAGGACGGGCCCGGGGCGCCGTTGAAGAAGAGGCCGGTGGGGCCCGCGAAGTAGGCACCGGGCACGTCCTGGGTGGCGGCCTGGATCGTGGGCAGCGCGCCCACGGCGGCGCTCTGTCCGACGATCCGGGTCAGCACCCTCATGAGCCGGTCCTGGAGCGGCCTCTCGGTCCGCCCGTGCAGCTCGGTGGCGGCGTACCCGGGATGCGCGGCCGTGGCCAGGACCGGGGAGTCCACCTCCTCCAGCCGGCGCTGCAACTCCAGGGTGAAGAGCAGGTTGGCCAGCTTCGACCGGCCGTACGCGCGGTAGGGGGTGTAGCCCCGCGTGAAGTCGGGGTCGTCGAAGGGGATACCGCGCACGAACGCGTGCAGGCCCGAGGACACGGTGACCACACGCCCGGTGACGTGCTTCAGCAGCAGGTTGGTGAGGGCGAAGTGGCCCAGGTGGTTGACCCCGAACTGGGACTCGAAGCCGTCCTTGGTGCGGGCCTTGGGGACGGCCATGATCCCGGCGTTGTTGATCAACAGCCCGAGATCGCCCCGCCAGTCGGCGGCGAAGGCGCGCACCGAGGACAGGTCGGCCAGGTCGAGGCGGCGGACCTCGGTCTCCCCCTGGATCTCCCGGGCCGCCGCGTCCCCCTTGGTGGTGTCGCGGACGGCGAGGACCACACGGGCCCCGCGCCCGGCCAGGAACCTCGCGGTCTCCAGACCGAGTCCGCTGTTGGCCCCGGTGACGACGGCGGTCCGACCGCTCAGGTCGGGGAGGTGCACGGTCGTGTCGCTCATGGGCCCAACGTAGGACCTCGTTCGCAAAGTTGTCAATGACAACAATGATGGCGTCGTAAACATCACCGTATGCTGGTGGGTATGGCCGACCGCTCCTACCATCACGGAGACCTGCGCGCCGTTCTGTTGGACGGCGCCGAACGCACACTCGCCGACCGCGGCACCGCCGCGATCTCCCTGCGCGAGCTCGCACGCGAGGCGGGTGTCAGCCACGCGGCGCCCGGCAGGCACTTCAAGGACAAGCAGGCTCTGCTCGACGCCCTGGCGCTCAGCGGGTTCGAGCGGCTCCGGGCCGCCCTGGAACGCTGCGGCCCCGAGGGCGCGGACACCGAGACGCGCCTGCTCTCCCTCGCCCGCGCCTACGTGGGGTTCGCGCTGTCCCACGGCGCCCTGCTGGACCTGATGTACGCGCGCAAGCACGAAAGTGCGATGTCCGCGCGGCTCGCGACCGCGGTGAGCGACATCCTCGACCTCACCCTCGCCCCGATCGTCCAGGGCCAGGCCGACGGCGAGATCATCGAGGGCGACCCGTTCACGATCGCCTACACCGTCGTCTCGACCCTCCACGGTCTCGCGACCCTGAGCACCGACGACACCGTGGAGAGGGTCGACGAGGTCCTCCACGAGGTGGTCCGCACCCTGCTGCACGGCCTGACCCCCCGCTGACCACCGCGCCCCGCCGGCCGCCCTGCACGACGGAGCCGGAGTGGTCCGCCGATCACCACGTCGACGCGGACCGCTCCGGTCGACCCGCACCGTCACCGCCCCCGAAGGGCGACGGTGGGCCTTCGGACCCGCGCAGGCGCCCGGACCCTCGACGGGGCCCGGGGCGACGGTCGCGGTCAGGCGGTGCTGAGGGAGAGCTTCACCGCGAACCCGAGGAACAGGGCGCCCGCCACCGACGTCGCCCCGGCCGAAAGCCGTCGGCGCCGTCCGAAGGCCGCCGCCAGCCGGGTGCCGCTGAAGATCAGCGCGGACAGGTACAGGAAGCTGACCAGCTGCAGCAGCAGGCCCAGGACCAGGAAGGACAGCGCCGGGTAGGCGTACGTCGGGTCGACGAACTGCACGAAGAAGGAGATCAGGAACAGGATCACCTTGGGGTTGAACAGGGAGACCACCAGGGCCCTGCGGAAGGGCCGCTCCCCCGTGGCACCGACCGGCGCGGCGTCGGCCGCGCGCTGCTCCTCGGCGCGTTGGTGTCGGGAGGTCCACATGGCGTAGGCGGTGCGCAGCATCCCGATCGCCATCCACACCAGGTAGGCGGCGCCCACGAACTTGACGACCGCGAAGACCACCGGGTTGGTCTGGAGCAGCGTCGCGGCTCCGGCGGCGGCGAGCAGCATGAGCACGGCGTCGCCGGTGAAGACCCCCGTGGCGGCCGTGTATCCGGCCCGCGTGCCACTGCGCGCGGCCACGGAGAGCACGTAGATCGAGTTGGGCCCCGGAAGGAGCACGATGAGGATGAGTCCCACCAGGTACGTGGGCAGGTCGGTGATGCCGAGCATGGGTGGAGTGTTTCATCCGAGGGTCGGTTCGGGGCATCCGGGGAGGTGAACGAGCGCCCCGACCAGAGCACCCACGGAAAGCATTCTCGTGAATACGAACAGTTCCCCCGTTCTTTTCGGTGCGGGAACTCCCTCGTCCACGACGGCGAAACGCGGATGCGGAGAACCCGCTTTCCTGAGGAAGCGTAGGTTTTCCCGATCGCGCGTGGCCACCATTTCCGCCCTTTCATCCGTTTGTGGTCACCCCGGCCTCCGATCCCCCACGCCC
>NZ_QOCZ01000090.1 GCF_018207095.1 Nocardiopsis sp. MG754419
CCCGAGGACCGCCCCGCTCCCGTGGAGGTTTCCGGCTCCGTGGAGATCCCTGATCCCGTGGAGGCCCCTGGCTCCCTCGACCGTCCCGCCCCCCGGAACGACCCGGACACCTCCGATCGTCCGGAACCCCGCGACCGCCCGCAAGGACGCAGCCCCGCCGACGCACCACCCCTGGCGGTGCGCGCGGAGTCCGGGGGAGAACAGCGCGAGACCACCCTGGACTACGCGGCCGAGACCGAGCCGGACACCGAAGACACCTACATCGACGCCGAGGACAACTGGCCCACCCACTACGTCGATCTACCGTTGGCCCGCCTGGAACGCTGGCACGAACGGCACGGCCCCGAGGGGGCTCGTACCGACATCGCCGACGTGCGCGCCGCCGTCCGCGCCGAACGCAACGAACTCGGCCGGGTGCGCGGCGAACGCGACCACTACCACTCCGAGGTACAGGACCTGCGCAGGGAGATCGCTCGCTTGGACCAGTCCTGGATCGACGCCGACCCCGAGAACGCGCGCCGAGGCTCCCGCCGACCGCCCCGCTACCTGCTCCTCTTCCTCCTGGTCCTGGTGGCCTTCGTCGTCGGCCTGGAGACCGGAGCCCGGACCGGGGTCGGCCTCTTCTAGGCCACCCCCGGCGTCCCGCTCTACCCGGCGCACGAGAGTCGGTACCGGAACACCGTCCCGGCGTCGAACACCGTGGCCAGGGCGGTCCGGTCAGGGGTGCCATGAGTCGAGGTGGCGGTCGTGTTCGTCGATCCCGCGGCCCGGTCGGCCCAGCCTCCCCGGCGGGCGGGCCACAGAACAGATGTCCCACCGGTGCGGCCTCTGCACGGGCGCACCACCCCGCCGGTACCACCTTGACGGTTACGGCAGGGGGATCTCCCAAGAGTCGAGCTCACCGCCGAGGACGTCGATCCACCAACGTCCGCACCGACGACCACACCGGCGGCCACGTCTCGCCCACCCCGTACTCGCGGCGTAGGAACCCCTGGCCGAAGACCTTGCTGGTGCGACTCGTGCGCGAGTACACGATGTGCCACTGCTCCCCGGCCGCGGGCTGAACACAGGCGTAGCCCCGACAGGGAGAACCCGATCGAGGCGGTGCCTGATCGGGTTCTCTTCCTCAACTCCTCACCACTCAGAACGCTCCGACGACGGAGACCAGGCCCACGAGTGCGACGACCACGATGACCGGGACCACCAGGGTCACGACACCGAGGTCCTTGTAGGACTGTCGGTGGGTGAGCCCGCAGACGATGAGCAGGGTCACCACGGCGCCGGAGTGCGGCAGGGTGTCGAGACCGCCCGCCGCCATGGCCGTCAGCCGGTGCATCGCCTCCATGCTGATGCCCTCCTGCTCGGCCATGGTCCGCAGGTCGTCACCGAGGGCGTTGAGCGCGATCGTCATACCGCCCGAGGAGGAGCCGGTGAGACCGGCGGTGATGGACACGGAGAAGACCGAGGTCCACAGAGCGCCGACGCCGAGCCCGAAAACCGAGTCGCGGACGACGGCGAAAGCGGCGACCGAGGCGACGACCGCGCCGTAACCCACCTCGGAGGCGGTGCTGAAGATCGGCAGCATGGACCGCTTGGCGCCGTCGACGCAGCCGGTCCACAACGTGGCGAAGTTACGTGCGTTGAGGGCGAGCAGCAGCAGGACGCCCGCGATGATCCCCAGCAGCACGGCCCACAGCCCGGCGCGCTCGTCGAAGCCGACTCCGCCGAACTTCTCGTCCTCCAGGTAGGACCAGTCGAGCGCCGGAAAGATGAGCAGGGTGCAGGCGAAGTTCACGGCGAAGACCGTGAGCAGCGGCAGGAAGGGAATGAGACGGTTCGCCGGTTCGAGCGTGGTGACCTGGTTGCCGGCGCCGTCATCCGAGGACCCGCCGATCACACGCGCGCTCTCGGGACTGTCGAAGGTCTCACCCTTGCGGATCAGCACGGTGCGCCGGTATTCGAGCCACAGCAGGCCGAAACCGAAGATGAGGGCACCGCCCAGCAGACCGATGCCGGGCCCGGCGAACGAGCCGGTACCGAAGAACTGCCCGGGGATGATGTTCTGCACCTGCGGGCTGCCCGGCAGCGCGGTCATCGTGAACGTGAAGATGCCCAGCGCGATGGTCGCGGGAATGAGGCGGCGGGGGATGTCGGCGACCCGGAAGAGCTCGCGTGCCAGGGGGTACATCACGAAGGCCACGACGAAGAGGCTGCCGCGTAGCCGGTGACCGTCATCAGGACGCCGAAGATCGCACCGAACAGGAACACGGGGAACCAGCTACCGATGAAACCGGCCATGGCCGGCATGAAGATCTCGGTGTACGAGGCCAGGATCGGCGCCCCGGAGAACACCACCGCGACCACTGAGGCCAGGGGCGCGGCGAGGATCACGGGGACACCGCGGTAGGCGAGGGTGATGAGCAGGATCAACGACGTGACGATGCCGATGATGCCCAATGCCAATGCCATGGGACTCCTTGGGGGGCGGGGCAACGCGTGCCGAACCTTTCACCGGCGGACGCTGTCGTCTCCGAAAGCCGGTGCGGTCATTCAGCAGCAGGGGAGTGTGCTGCGTCAGGATGATCGTCGCCGCCCACTGGGCGGTCGAGGACGTCGATCATCCTCGCAGCGCAGCGATGGCGCAGGTAATGGTTAAGGGGCTGTTAAACGGCCGTGAAGCTGTGGGGTGCCTGGGGGTTGAAACAGTGGCGTCTGTTGCGATAAGGGGCCCCTGATGAGGGAGGGGATCACGAGACGCGAGTGATTGGTGTTCACCGGCCAGGACGGCCGGGTGCCCTGGCCTCCTACGCGACCCCGCCGGTGGGTGTGCGCCACCATGCATTCGGAGGAGCTCATCTGGATGGCGCGGCAATGCCTCTTCCGGCTTCTGTTCGTGGAACAGCGCTGTTCCACTCCTGCCTCACGAGTGGAGATCGGGACGGCGGGGTCTCTTCGACAACGGTGCTGCCACGGGTTGCGTAACGATGTGTGGAAGGACTTTGCCGGACGGTCAAAACGGACCGATGTCGGCCGACCAACGTGGGAGAACCGACCTGCCACGGCCGAGCCGCATGCTGGACAGGTGCGAAGCCCGAGTGGGAGCGGCCGGATTGCGAATCTTTGGGACCGAGCCCTCGGAGTTCCGCCCAGGGGCGGTCGGTGCTCTGGCACGCCTGCGAGCGCGACCTGTTCGCCGTCACTCCACTGCTCTCTTGCTAGGCGAGGCCAAGAGCGGCCGTGGGCGCGCCACCGACCAGGGCAGTGAATCGACCATCACCGACCCGTCGCATCCCGGCCGGCGAGGCGTCGGATAAGCAGGACATGCACCGTGCGTTGGGCGATCTTGATCCTCTCTGTGAGTCGTCAGCCGCGCACGGCGGGAGACCTTGCGAGGTGATCCTGTGTTTCTCGGATCGTCGGCCCCAGGGCCTTGCTGCCAAAACCGTGCTCCGACTGCGGTGTCTACTTCCGATGGCTGTGAGCCCTTCGCAGCCGGAACATGAGTGCCGGGGTGGGGGTCGTGTTTCTCGCCGGCTGTACCTTGTTCGCTACGTTCGAGGGCCCGTACTCCGGGCGTCACCTCGGCCCGTACTCCGGGCGTCACCTCGGCCCGTGGCCGAAAGTGGTCAAGGACGAGGAAACGCATTCCCGTACCCGTGCTTGTTCAGGTTGGGTGGAGCAGGCGCCGATGGCGTCTCCGTGTTCCTGCGATGCCTGGAGGGTGATGTCGGAGCAGTTCGGCGCTGAGGTCAGCAACACTGTCCACAATCAGGGGCACATCCTCAGTCTTCTCCAGATCGGTCACATGCACGGCCACGTGTCCATTCACATGGGTGACCTGAGACAGACCGAGACGGAGGAGGTGCTCGCCGAGTATCAGAGCTATCTGGTGGCGACCTTCCAACCGGCCGACCCACCCGCCTACGAGTCGTTTCGCGAGGTGTTCCGGGAAAAACGCTGGGGGCTTTTGCTGGGGGAACCGGGAAGTGGCCGGGAGAGCGCGGCGATCGCCCTGCACGACTTCTGCGGGCTGAGGGTTCACTCACCTGTTCTCGATGAGAAACCTCATCTGCGGTTGGACCGGCTGTTCCCCGTCGCCGGGGGCGGCTACCTTATCGACCTGTCAGGAGTGTCGAGCCCCGGCGAGAACCTGGTGCGTGCAGTCCTCTCCCTGAAGGAAAGGGTGGTCTCACAAAAGGCGGCACTCCTGGTCATCGCTAGTTCGGAGCGCTTCGCCACGGAACTCCCGCAGGCACCGCTGCTGTGGATCGAGCGCCCATCGGGCATCGACGTGCTCTCCCGACACCTTGAACGCCTCATGGGTGAAGGGCTTGGCACAACCGTTACGCGCCACGAAGCCGTGCGGGAGCGTATGAGCAAGGCGGCCCCCGCCGACGCCGCCCGGTTGGCGCGCATCGCCTACCGGACCTACCTGCCCCTGCAGCAGCAGGAGATCGATGTAGCCAACTGGATCAACCAGGTGCTCGACGCCTACGGCGACTGGCGCAAGGAACTGGACGATTGGTTCGGGAATCACAGAGGCGAAGGCGATGCCTGGCACCGGATCGTCCTGATCAGCACGGCGTTCCTGGAAGGACATGAGGCGTCCACCGTACTCACCGCGGCCGACGCTCTCGCCCGAAAACTCAACATCCCCCCTGGCGACGCCGGTGGTCTGCTGGGAATAGGGACCGACCCGACATTCGAAGTCGTCGGCGCCGAGCGGGTCGCGGGTGAGTCGGTGCGTTTCACCCGGCCCGAGTACGCGGACGCCGTGCTCGAATACGTGTGGGCGCAGTTTCCACGCATCCGAGAGGCGCTTATCGGTTGGTCTGGTGAGCTTGTGACCGGTGCCCCCGGAAACTTCCTGGCGACCGTCTGCCGGTCCTGGGTCCGGCTGGCGCTGTTGCGGGGAGACTCCGCACTCACCATGACGCTGTTCGACCGCTGGGCCGGGCATACGGAGACCGAACGGGCGGCGGTCGAGTTCTCGGTCGCGGTGGCCTCGTCGCCCGTGCTCGGCCGGGCGCTGCGCAAACGGATCCGGGAGATCGCGAGGAAGTCTGCCGGCGACCACCGTTCGCAGACCGTCGCAGAGGTGTGCGTCGGGTACGGGCGCACTGACCCGGTGTCCGCTCTGGTCCGGTTGAAGTGGTTGGCCGAGGCGGATGAGGAGAGGGTTCGCAGGATCGTGCCGATCGCTCTGGACCGCATGGTCACACATGAGCCGAACGAGGAGTTGTGGGCCGAGGTCGTTCACGTGATCGTCAACGAGTGGTGTCATGAGGGGGTGTCCGCCAGGCGCCGGTGGATCGCGTTGCGCTTTCTTGTCCGAACGCTGGGCAGGCTCGAAGCAGGTGTGCCCGAACGCACGGAGAACCCCGGATCCGGAGCATCCCATCTGATCGGCTCCGCTGTCGGCCACGCTGTTCACATGTGGCGTGCGGTCTTCGACCTGTGCGCTGCTGATCTGGAGGAAGAGCGTGTCGGGCAGCGCGCTAAGGACAGGGAAGCGGTGGTGAATACCCTCGGGGCCTGGATCCGCGTTGCGCTCAGCGATGACTCCAGAGCCGATGCGGTGGTCAACACCCTGGTCGGAGCGGCCGCCCCGCCGAAGGGAGGAGATGCGAGGACCGGAGCACGCGCCTTCACCGCTGGAGGGTTGATCCTGCGCTGGTGTGAGCGCAACGGTGTGGACGACACCCACGCGGTGGTGCACCGTCTGCTGGCCCGTCTGTACACAGCCGACTCTCTCGACGGGGCGGAGACCGATCCCCATGAGACGTCCGCACGGCCAGATGTTGCGCGGACGGTCTCACCCTTGTCGGATAACGGACTGTACTCGCGGAAGTGACGTTTGGACGCGGGTGGTGGGAAGAGTCGGCCGGCTGATCTGGGAACGGTCGTTCCTCCCGGTTTTTGGTCCGGCTTCCGCCGGGTGCCTCTGCCGGGCCGGCCCTCATTGGGCGCCCGCCGCCGGTCAGGGCGGGCGCCCCATCACCCCCTCAGAGTAGGCTGTCCAAGGCGCCGATCGCCGCGTCCCGGCGCAGGCTTTCGTGAGAGTGCTGGTTGCGGTAGTTGCGCAGGCACCCGTAGCAGGAGGTCTCCGCGCCGCAGTCGCACTCGCCCACACGCTCACGCGCGGCGACCAGAACCTCGGAGAAGCGGGAGGCGATCCGTTCTGCCCCGCCCGCGCCGCCGGGCACCGTGTCGAACAGCACGAGTGCCATGGTCCCCGCCGCACGCCGGAACATCGCCCCGTCGATGTCGTCGCGGCTGATGTCCAGCGCCGAGGAGGCGCCCTCCAGAAGCGCGTAGAGCAACGAGTGGCGTGTCTCGGACGAGACCCGGCCCATGTCGAGCCGACCGCCGAAGGAGATCTCCACGATGTCGGTCTCGTACCTGTGGGCCAGTGACAGGTGTCGGGTCGGGCCGGTGCAGGTAGTGCCCTTGAGCGGGTTGGTGTGCTCGGTCGGCACCTTCTTGCCCGCACTCACGCGTGCCGTGCCCCATCCGCACCAGTCGCAGATCAGGTAACCCGTCCCCGCCGGGCCGTCGGAGACGGCCACCAGTTCGCCGCGGCTTCCCGCCTGACAGTGCACCTGGCCACCGCCGGGCAGCGGCCAGGAATGGGTGACCGGATCGGCTGCCAGCCGCAGCACGTGGGTGGCCCCGTGCCAGGTCTGTTCGGGCGGTTTGGTCCCGGCCGACTGCACCTTCGCGTCGGCGACAAAGCCGAACTCGGGAACGATGTACTTGGTCGGCACCCCCCGGGCCGCGCTGCCGCACGATCGGCACAGCGGCTCCAACGCGTCCTTGGACTGATCGTAGAACCCGCAGGCCTCGCACACGCGGTAGTGGTAGGGATGCAGCCCCCTCCCGGGAAGCCGGTACACGCCCCCCGAGGTCCACCGCTTGCCGCCGGCCACGATGGAGCTGCCCGGCGCGTACTCGTAGATGGCCGAGCGCCGGTCGCGCGCCAGTTCCAGCTGGCCTCCCACGGCCTCTCCCGAGTGGTGGGTCCGCAACTCCACGGTGTCCACCGGGAAGCCGTACTTGGGCAGCACGTTGCGGGTGGCCAGGAAACCCAAAAGGGAGCGCCGCACAACCGTGTTGATGGTCTTGCCGAAGCGCTCGGCCAGCCCGTCCTTGCGTGCCTCGAACGCTTCCACACGGCGCTTCTCGAAATCGGCCACGTCCTGTTCGACTTCCAGACGCAGGTCCTCCAGGAGGCCGCACAGCTTCTTCACCCAGCCACCGCCGTCCACGTCGATCTCCCGCGCGACGTCCGCGGGCAGGACGCGCCGCAGCGACGTGTGCACCGGCTCGGGGACGGGGGACAGGAAGTCGAGCACCCGCGTCACCGGGGCAGGTCGGTCCTGGTCGGGCAGGAAGAAGCCGCCCACCTGGTTCCAGGTCTCACCGGTCTCCCGGGCCCAGTGCCGGAAGAACGCAGCCAGCGCCACCGAGTGCGCGTGGCGCCGGTCGATGCGCACATTGCCCAGCGGCACGAAGGGCGCACGGACCTTTCCGGCGATCATCTTCTCCGGTTCCTGGTAACGGAAGAGGTCGTGGGAGCGCCGCTGGGCGTAGGTGACCACCAGGGCCGACGAGTCGCTGCGCCGTCCCGCGCGTCCGGCCCGCTGCACGTAGTTGGCCGTGGTCGGCGGCATGTTGCGCATGAACACCGACTGGAGTTCACCCACGTCCACCCCCAGTTCGAAGGTGGTCGAGCAGGACAGGGCGTTGACCCTTCCATCGATGAAGTCCTGCTGGATACCCGCGGCCACCTTGCTCCGCCACTGCGCGGTGTGCTCGCGGGCCGACAGCGCCACCGGGTTGAGGTTGCGGTACAGGTACCGGTAGTGGTCGGTGTCCTTGCCGGGATCAGGGGTCTCGTAGGGGAGCAGGGTGCCCGTGCAGTTCATGGTCGGGCAGATCCCGCGCACCGACACCGGGTGCAGTCGTCGGCAGCTGTCGCATTGGTACGGGGCCGCCTCGGGGACCACCAGGGACACCTCCAGCGCGCGGTGGTCGACCTGGTGGACCGTTCCGGCACCGAGGACCTCCGACGGTGCGAGCCAGCCCTCGCGGGCCGTGCGCAGCAGTTCCCACACCTTCCCCAGCACCAACGCGGGGGGAGCCGACGAACCCAGCTCTTCCAGGACCCTCCTGAGGTAGTTCAGCCGCCGGTTCTGCCCGGAGGTGGGAAGCCAGCTGATCACCTTGCGCCTTCGGTCGGCACCTTCCAGACGTACGTACACCGGGCCGAGGCGGGGCGCGAACACCTCGTCGTCGGGTGCCACGTCCTCGGGCATGGTCAGCGCGCCCTGCTGTCGCAGCGTGCGCACCAGCTCCCCGAAAAGGTCCCACACCTCGTCCTCGGTCAGGCCCAGATCCCGGGTGAAGGCCGGGGGGAGGCGGACCCCGTCCGGACGGGTCAGGTCGACCCGGAGGAGGCCGCGCCCTTCCAAGGACTGGCGGTCGTCGGTGCTGACGAGCTCGCTCATGACCCAGGGTGCGACGATGGACGTTCGCTGACGCTTGGAGACCCTCCGGTCGAACTGTCCGGCGCTTTTGGCGGTGCGCACCGTGGCGTCCACCAGGTCGTCGATGCGCAGCTCGTCCTCGGGGTCGTGGATGGCGGCCAGGCCGTCGAGGATGAGGCGCCGGCGCTGGTACAGCTGGTATGTGCCCTCCAGGTAGGGGGCGAAGAAGGCGGCCGATTGGCGGCTGTCGCTGAACATCAGCAGCTTGCGGCCACCGCCCGGCCGGTCGGCGGTCTGCGCGTCGGGCGCTTCGGGCAGGGCTTGGTACAGGGCCGTGGCCACGACGGCGGGGGAGGCGTCGTGGCCGCTCTCGAACCTGCGCAGTGTGCTGTCGCCGAGTGCCCCGCAGTTGAGGCAGCGTCCGGCCCGGTCACCCCGTGTGCGGATGCGCCTCACCTGACGCAGGGAGCGCTGCCGGCAGGTCACCGCGCACGGCGCGGCGGGCGAGGGTGCCAGCGTTCCGCATCCCGTGCACAGGTAGAGCTCCTGCGGATTGACCTTGGTGCCCACCTCCAGGGTGTCGTCATCGTCGTCCAGGGCGATGGGTGTCGTGCCCAAGTGCAGCCATTCCGGGCTCTTCTGTCGTGTGGAGGACGGCACCAGGCGTTCGCCCGTTCCCTCCGCCGTGACCGTGCCCACCAGGTACAGGTCTCCGCAGCGCTTGCACGCACCGAACTCGAAGGAGGGCGCCCGGCAGTCCGCGCACGCCTCGTGCCGGGCCAGGGACACGTGTGGCCCGCTTTCCGACAGGCAGGTGAAGGCTCCGTCCGTGGCTCGGGTGAACAGGTGGTAGCGAGTGGACAGCAGTGGACTGCCACCGGAGTCGCGCACCGCGCTTGCGAGCGACACCAGGTCGGCCAGCGCCCGCACCCGATCGTCCTCGGACAGACCGGGACCGGCGGTGTCGGGCACGGCCTCGAACAGTTCCCGCGCCAGGTCGTCCAAGGCCTGGGGGCCGCCCCGGGCCAGCAGGACCCGCAGGTGGTTGAGGCGCTTCTCCCCGGCCAGCAGTGTGAACGCGTCGGGCGCGTGCCCGCCGTGGCGGGCCGCGGCCTTCCGCAGCGCTTCCTCGGTGCCTTCGGCCCCTGCCAAGCCGTGGTAGTCCACCGCGGGCAGCGGTCCCCACGTGGTGTCGGGCATCGTGTCGCGCGGGGTGGAGCGGATCAGGTCCTGGCGGTCGGGGTCCCCGTCGTTCCACTCGAAGGGTGCGTGGAAGAGTCGGCGGGCGAATTCGGTGACGGCCCCCGGGTCGTCACCGACCGTCGCGCTGGTCGCGATGCACTGGAGGTTCTGGTCGGGGGCAACGCGGTCGCGCAGCCGCCGCAGCAGCATCGCCAGCTCGGCTGCCTTGGCCCCGTCGTAGACGTGCGCCTCGTCCACCGCGATGAACTTCCAGTGCCCGGCGTGCTCGCCCTCGAACAGGTCCAGGTCGGCCGGGCGCAGGAGCAGGTACTCCAACATCGCGTAGTTGGTCAGCAGCAGGTGCGGCGGGCTCTGGCGCATCTGTTCGCGGCTGAGCAGTTCGTTGGGCAGGGGGTCCTGTCCCGGGTACAGCTCCTGGAAGGCTTCCAGTGCTTCGCGCTCGCTGTGCTTGGTCTCGCCGGTGTAGCGCCCGAAGGTGATGTGGGGGCTGTGCGCCAGCAGTTCCTCACGAAGCCTTTTGAGCTGGTCGTTGGCCAGGGCGTTCATGGGGTAGAGCAGGATCGCCCGCACGCCGGGTCCCAGTTCGCCGCGCTCGTGCTGGCGCTGGAGCTCGTTCAGGATCGGCAGGAGAAAGCTCTCGGTCTTGCCCGATCCGGTGCCGGTGGCCACCACGAGGTTGCGACCGGC
Organism: Nocardiopsis sp. MG754419; assembly: GCF_018207095.1. Lineage (GTDB taxonomy): Bacteria > Actinomycetota > Actinomycetes > Streptosporangiales > Streptosporangiaceae > Nocardiopsis. Next base: position 10,380 of record NZ_QOCZ01000090.1, read on the forward strand.
ACCCGCCTTGCGGACCGCTTCCTCCTGATGGCTGTACAGCGGGCGGTCCAGGCGCACGGAGGGGCCCGAGGGGGAGTCGAATCCGGGTGCCAGGACGCCCTCCGCGATGAGCTCCCGCGGGGTGCGCCCCGTCTCGTAGGCGGGTGTGGCCTCCAGCAGTGGCCCCTTGCTCACCTGGTGGCTGCGGTCGATCTGTTCGTGCAGCGCCTCGGCCAGCGCCGGTTCGCGGATGGGCAGCAGCGAGCGCAGGTAGCGGCGGTAGGCACCGCTGACCGTAGTACTGACCTCGATCGGGTCGATCTGGGGGTTCATCGGAGGGTCCTCACAGGTGAAGGCGATGGACAGGGATGGGGAACCGGAGCGACGGTCCCGTGACGGTCGCTCCGGTCGCGGTCAGGCGGTGCGGAAGAGCCCTTCGCCGGGACGGGGGCCGCGGGCTCTCCGCTGGGCGAGATGGGCGCGTTCGGCCCCGGCGAGGGCCAGCTCGGCCAGAACGATGTCGATGCGCACGAGGTCGGGGGCACTCCGGGCCAGGTCGCCCCACAGTGGCTGGTGCGCGCGGGAGAGGGAGACGAAGGCCGGCACGGAACGGGCGGCCAGTCGCGCGGTGAGGGCCATGGCCAGGGAAGCGGCGGGCAGATTGCGCCAGCGCGAGGCGCCGACGGTGTGCCGCGGCTCCAGCAGTTCGATGACCGGGCGCCGGTAGGCCGATGAGAGCTTCCCGGCTGTGGACAGGACGCTCTGGGAGATGTCAGCTGCCTCACGGCGCACTCGGTGCAGCTCAGCCTGGTTGCGGGCACGGAACAGCCCCAGTGCCGCCTGCGTGCGCGAGTCCTCGTCGAGCAGAGCCCGCGGTACGACCCTCGCCTCCCGCCAGATCGCGGTGATCTGCTCCTCCGGCATCAGGGCCAACTGTTCGGTGGCGGCGTCGAACAGTCCGGATCGGCGTGCCGGGTCGGCCTCCCCCCGTAGCAGAGCGGCCGCGATCGGTCCGCACCGCTGCTCCAGCTGCTCCAGGAGTTCGGTGTGTTCGGGGGAGGGAGAGTCGGGGTCGATGAGCGGTAGCAGGTCGCTGGTGGCCAGTGCCGCGGCGGAAGGCAGCCGGTGCCACAGCTCCGCCGCTTGGGTGGCGGGGACACGACCGCCCGCCGCCACCGTGGCGATCCCACCGCTGACCAGCGAGCGCACGCTCTCATCGGGAGCCGGCTCGGCCGCTCCGTGCGCCAACAGCGCCGCCACCGGGGAGCGGCTGAGCGCGGTGGCGCAGGCTTCGAGGAGGTGTACGGGCACACCTGAGCGCAACAGCACACGGCGACCGCCCAGGACCCGCCACAGGCGCACGGCGTTGTCATGGGTCAGGGGCAGTTCGGCCAGGCCGGAGCCGTCGCTGAAGGCCGCGCACAGGGATTCCTCCCCGGCGTCGGCGCCCTCGGGACGCCCCGGCAGGCCGCAACCGACCGCGTTGGGGTCGTCCGGGTCGGGCCAGCGGGGCCAGTCACCGACCGACCAGGGGTCGTCCACCGCGAGCAGGATGCGCACCGGTCCGGCTGCCCGCTCCGGGAGGACGATGCTCCCGTCCGCGTTCACGGGTGCGACCACGGGTGCACGCCACGGAGCGCCGCACTCGTACACGGCCGCGCTGACGTCGTCGATACCCGGGAAACCGTCGAGGTGGACGACGCGGTCGTGCACCGAGGCTCCCACCGCGAGGCGTCGGGGCCGGACGACGGCCACGGGCACCAGGTCACGGCCGTAGGCCAGGACCAGGCGCAGATGGCGCTTCGTGGCGGCGGTGTCCACCATCTGTCCCAGCGGGTAGCGGTGGGTGCGCGAGCCCAGGGAGGCACCGGCCTCGATCTGTTGGACGACGTCGTCGCCGTGCAGGACGTGCAGAGGTCCCGGGCTGCCCTGCCCGCCCTCGGGCAGGCGTACGACCAGGTCGCCGTAGTCCGCGACCGTCTCGCAGTCCAGCCGGACTGGCCTGGTACGCCTGCGCGGTGCGTGTTCGCGGGTCAGCAGCAGGCTCATGTGCGGCGGACTCACGGTCACCGGAAGTACCGAGGTCCCCGAACGCAGTGTGGCCGGCAGGGCAGGGGTGTCTGCGGGAAAAGCCAGTAGGGCCGGTTCGGCCTCAGCGCCGTCGGGAGAGGACAGCCGTGACCGTGCGGGGGCCAGCCCCGCGGCCTCGATGAGGCGGGAGTTCGGCTCGTGGTGCGCTCCGAAGCCCTCGGCGACCGTGATCTGGCGGCTGATGCCGCGCCCCAGCGGTCCCCGCACGCTCACCGTGAAGGAACCGACCACCGGTTCCTCGCCCTGGAAGAGGCGCACGTGCTCCCCGGAGTCGGCCCGGTCACGCCAGAGCAACCGGCCCTCCTCGGCGGAGCGGACCTCCACGTGCCAGGGCACCGGCGCGCCTTCCGGGGCGGGGAGCACGACGGTGGGTCGCTCGGCATGAACCGGGGCACCGTGCTGGGTGGTCACCCCTGGAATCGCATCCGACATCTCCAGGCGCGGCCGTTCCCTGCCGCGTACCCGGTGCTCGGGACACCCGACCAGGCCGACGCGCGCGTCGCGCGCCAGACCCAAGCGCAGCAGGGACCACCCCTCCCACCCGTAGGGGACGTCGAAGCTGCCCAGTTCCTCGACCTCTTCCGACAGTTCCAAGGCGGTGGCGGAGGGGTGCAGCACCCACACCGGCCCCGGAGGCAGCGCGGTGTCGGAGCCCACCAGGACTCCGGAGTCGTCGAAGATCAGCAGCGGATCGTCCGGGTCGACGAGCGTGAGCTGTTCCCGGACGCCCAACCCCCTGGGGGTCACGCTCACGGTGCGGACGGGTCGTGGCACGGCGAACACCGTCTGTTCGGCCGCCCCACTGCCCCAGCGGTGTCCTCCCGGGACGGTGTGGGTGTCGTCGTCGGTCGTGATCTCCCAGAACACGTCGAGGTTGGCGCTGTCCTCGAGCACCGGCAGGACGACGTGCACTCCATGCACGAAGGGGTCGAGACGCAGTCTGGGGCGGGTCGAGCGGGGCCGGGAGGAATGGGAGAGCAGGTGTCGGGGGAGTGCTCCCCTCTTGGCCGCGCGCTCCAGGGCGGAGACCGCGGGCGCGTGAAAGCGGCGGGGCAGTCCCACCTCGCTGGGAGCCGCGTCGGGGTCCTCCCGCAGCAGTTCCAGCAGGTGCATGCACCGTTCGACGGTCTCCAGCGCGTAGTCGCCGCCCGAGGAGATGAACCTGCCGGCGGGCATGTCCAGGTCCTTGAGCCGGTGACGGCCGGAGACCGCCCACAGGTGGAATCCGTGCGCGTCCAGACCCGGCTCCACCGCGATCCGGTGCAGTAGCAGGTCGAAGAGGTCACCCAGGCAGTAGGTGGGGATCCCCGAGTGCATGAGGATCGGGTCCACGTAGGGGAAGGTCATGCCGGGGAAGGGGTCCACGCCCAGGATCTCCAGGGACCGCAGGAAGCGGGTGCCCCAGATGTCGGTCCTCTGGCGCGGGGCGGGTACCCGGGTGGTCTCCCACAGGGCGGGCCAGAAAGTGCCGCTGGCGTAGCGGCTGGTGGCCACTCCCACGGTGACCGCCGCCGTGCAGGCGGGCCAGCGGTGCAGATCGGAGCGCCCGTACACGCCGATCTCCTCGGTGAAGACCGCGCCCAGCGCCTGTGCGGCCTGGTCGAGCTGTCTCTGGTTGAAGGGGGCTTCGGAGACGAGGGAGACCGACTCAAGGTGCGGGCGCCATTCGGCCTCGCGGACGCCGAGCAGCTGGCGCGGAGTGACCTTCTGGGGGGTGGTCCGGGGGGTCCCCTGCTCGAAGGGCAGCGGAAGGGGCATGGACATGGCCGACTCCAGGGGTGCGTCGATGGGACGGAGCGGTAACGCCGACACCATCAACATAGAGACCGAGTGAAAACATTGTCAACCATGTAAAAGCTGTGGTGTACTGTTCTCGACCGAGGAAAGGGAGGGCTTCGATGGCGGAGAGCACGACCGTCACGGCGGCCGACATCGCGCGCATCGCGCAGGTGAGCCGGACCACGGTCAGCAACTGGCGCCGGCGCCACGGGGACTTTCCCCACCCCGTCGGAGGCAGCGGGAACAGGTCGCTGTTCGACCTGGTCCAGGTCGAACAGTGGCTTGCGCGCAGCGACCGCATGCCCGAGCGCGAACCCCACGAACGCGTCTGGGAACGGGTGCGGACGGTGGCTGCCGAGGACGACGACCTGGGAGAGGTCGTCGCAGACATCCAGGAGCTGCTGCTGTGCCTGTCCCGTGGCGGCGCCGCGGCCGAGGACGGGGTGACGGCACGAGTGACCGGGCATCCCGGCGGAGCCGACCTGATCGGCGAGGTACGCGAGGCGGCCCGGACCCCGGAGCGGTCCCGCGCACTGTCCGACCGCGTCCACGACGCCTACCTCGCCTCCCTGGGCGGCAAGGCCCACATCACGCCGGATCCTCTGGCCCGCCTGATGGCGGATCTGGCCGGTGTCCGGGGCGCCGAGGTGCTCGACCCCGCATGCGGCACGGGCACCCTGCTCAGGACAGCGTCGGAGGACGGCGCGGTGGGCCTGTACGGACAGGAGGTCGAGGAGGCCACGGCGCGTCTGGCGCAGGCACGGGTGGGCCTGGTGCCCAGCGGTGCCCCCGGCCGGGTCTCCGGGGGCGACTCCCTCACCGCTGATGCCTTCTCCGGTCGCCTCTTCGACACGGTGCTGTGCAACCTGCCCTTCAACCAGCGCGGCTGGGGGGCCGACGAACTCGCCTACGACGAGCGCTGGGCCTATGGGGTGCCGCCCCGGTCCGAGTCCGAACTGGCGTGGATCCAGCACTGCCTGGCCCACACCCGGCCCGGCGGTCGGGTCGTCGTGCTCATGCCTCCGGCCGCCGCCTCCCGGCCCTCGGGCCGTCGCATCCGTAGGGAACTGCTGCGCCGGGGCGCGCTGTCGGCCGTCATCGGCCTGCCCGCGGGTGCGGCCGCCCCCCTGCACGTAGGGCTGCATCTGTGGGTGTTGCGCCAGCCCGAGACGAATGCCGTGACGGAACCGCACGTGCTCTTCGTCGACGCCGGAGGCGAGCTGGAGGGCGAGGAACAGCGTCGAGCAATCGACTGGGAGGAACTCCACCGCGTCGTGGGCGGTGCCTGGAGCGCGTTCCTCGACACATCGGAGAAGGCGGCGGATGTGCCCGGATCCCACCGGGTCGCGTCCGTGGTCGAGTTGCTGGACGACACCGTCGACCTGACCCCGCAGCGCCACCTGCCCGTGGCCGCGTCCGAGGCGACCGCTGAGGAGACGCACAGGTGGGTGGGCAAGACCCGCCGAAGACTCCTGCGCACGTTGGAGCGCGTCAGCTCCGGCGTGCCGGGAGAGAGATGGACCTCCCGGGATACGGGGGAGTGGCGGATGGCGGCCGTCGCCGACCTCGCCCGCTCGGGAGCCCTGATCCTGTACCGCGCGCCCTCCATGGCTTCGGGCCTGTCACCGGCGGCGGAGGAAGGAACGGGGGACGGCCCCCGGGTGCTCACCCTCGCCGACGTCCTCAGTGGTCGGGAACCGAGTGGGTGCCTGACCGCGCCCACCGACTCGGAGGAGACGCAGGGCCGGGTGGGGTTGCACGCGGGTGACGTCATCGTCCCTTCCGTTCTTGCCAGAAGGGAGTCGTCCCGGGCACGGGTCACCACAGCGGCCGATGCCGGTGCCCACCTCGGGCTGAACCTGCACCTGCTCCGGCCAGACCCCGCGCACATCGATCCGTGGTTCCTGGCCGGTTTCCTGGAGGACGAGGACAACCTGCGCCGGGCCGGCCAGGGTTCGACCGTCATCCGTGTGGACCTTCGGCGGCTGCGTGTTCCGCTGCTGTCCCTGGCCGAGCAGCGGCGCTACGGCTCCGCGTTCCGTGAGCTCCACGAGTTCCGTACCGGACTCGATCGCGCACGCGCGACCGCATACGACCTGGGCCGGCGCCTGTCCGGTGGGCTCCGTTCCGGCCTGTTGGCGCCACCGCCTCCGACTGAGTCGGCGGAGTCCGGAGGGCCGGAGGACCCGCAAGCCCCGAATACGGACACTGACGTCTGAGGCATCAGCCAGACTTGATGTACACCCCGCTCGGAACCCTCAGCAATAACCCTCGGCAGTACACCCCTTTTGGAAGGACCCCGGTGAATTCGAGTACCCACCAGGAGCTGGTGAGCTTCATCTGGTCGGTCGCGGACCTGCTCCGCGGTGACTACAGGCAGTCCGAGTACGGCAAGGTGATCCTGCCGTTCGTCGTGCTGCGCCGTCTGGACTGCGTCCTGGAGCCCACCAAGAAGCAGGTCCTGGAGGCACACGGGAAGTTCAAGGACAAGCCCGTCCACCACGAGTTCGTGCTCAGGGCCGCCGGTCACAGCTTCTACAACACCAGCCCGCTGACCTTCGAGCGCATCGCCGCCGACCCCTCCCAGGCGGCGAACAACCTCACCCACTTCATCAACGCCTTCTCCCACAACGCGCGCGAGGTGCTGGAGAAGTACGAGTTCGAGGGCCAGGTCCGCAAGCTGGACAACTCCGGCCTGCTGTACCAGGTGGTGGGCAAGTTCGCCGACCTGGACCTGTCGCCGGGCCGGATCTCCAACGTGCAGATGGGCTACGTCTTCGAGGAGCTCCTCCGCAAGTTCTCGGAGATGTCCAACGAGACCGCGGGTGAGCACTTCACCCCCAGAGAGGTCATCAAGCTGATGGCCAACCTCCTCCTGGCCCCGGACGAGGACGCCCTGCGGGTCCCCGGCATCATCCGCCAGATCCTGGACCCGGCCTGCGGCACCGGCGGCATGCTCACCGAGATGCACGACCACATCAAGGCCCTCAACCCGGACGCCAAAGCGGTCGTGTTCGGCCAGGAGCTCAACCCCGAGTCGTGGGCGATCTCCCGTTCGGACCTGATGATCAAGGGCCAGGACCCCGAGCGCATCAAGTTCGGCAACTCCTTCAGCCACGACCGGCACAAGAGCCGCACCTTCGACTACATGCTCGCCAACCCGCCGTTCGGGGTGGAGTGGAAGAAGGTCAAGGACGACGTGGAGGCCGAGCACGAGCTCGGCTTCTCGGGCCGGTTCGGTGCCGGACTGCCGCGCATCAACGACGGGTCGCTGCTCTTCCTCCAGCACATGGTCTCCAAGATGAAGCCGGTCACGGTCGGCACCGACGGAGAGCAGAGCGGCGGCAGTCGCATCGCGATCGTCTTCAACGGATCCCCGCTGTTCACCGGTGCCGCCGGGTCCGGGGAGTCCGAGATCCGCCGATGGATCCTGGAGAACGACTGGTTGGAGGCCATCGTGGCCCTGCCCGATCAGCTTTTCTACAACACCGGCATCTCCACCTACTTCTGGATCCTCACCAACCGCAAGGACCGTGCCCACCGGGGCCGTGTGAAGCTGATCGACGCCCGCGAGCACTGGGTGAAGATGCGCAAGTCCCTGGGGGACAAGCGCAAGCAGATCAGCGACGAGCAGATCACCGAGCTGACGCAGCTGTACGCGGACGCGCACGGTGTCGCGGAGGATCCCGAGCACCCGCTGCACGGCAAGGTGAAGGTCTTCCGCAACGAGGACTTCGGCTACCAGCGCATCACCGTGGAACGCCCGCTGAAGCTGCGCTTCGAGGTCACCGAGGAGAACCTGGACGAGTTGGCCGCCGCCCTGGACAAGGGAAAGACCACGGCCAAGTACGAGCAGAAGGCGGAGCTGATCGACGCGCTGCGGTCCCTGGAGGGCGGGGAGCCGTGCTTCAAGAGGACCGAGTTCGCCGACCGGATCCAGCAGACCCTAGCCGAGGGCGGTGTGGACAAGCCGCCGACAGCGGTGACCAAGGCCGTGTGGAGCGCGGTGTCGGTCCGAGACCCCGAGGGCGAGGTGCAGCTGAAGAAGGGCCAGCCGGAGCCGGACGCGGATCTGCGCGACTTCGAGAACATCCCTTTGGAGGCGGACATCGACGCTTACATGGAGCGCGATGTCCTGCCGCACGTACCCGACGCCTGGGTGGAGTACGCGAAAACGAAGATCGGCTACGAGATCCCCTTCACCCGGCACTTCTACGTGTACACGCCGCCACGGCCACTGGAGGAGATCGATGCCGAACTCAAGCAGCTTGAGGCCGAGATCCAGCGACTCCTGGGAGAGGTGACGAAGTGACGAGCTTTTTCTCGAGCATTCCAGATGCTTGGCGGTCCGCTCCGTTGAAGCTGGTGACAAATTTCCTGGGGCGAGGGTCAGCCCCGAACTATGTTGATGACGGGCCGATTCATGCGGTAAACCAGGCAGTCAACCGAGGGAGTAATCTCGACTGGTCCAAGGGTAAGTTCCAAGAGTTCTCAGATAATCCGAAAAGGCTGAAAGGATTCCTGAAGCCTTCGGATGTCATTATTAATTCTACGGGCACTGGTACCCTTGGTAGGGTTGGATTTTTTGAAGCCTCTCCCGACGGGCGTCCGGCTGTTGCCGATGGGCATCTAACGATTGTGCGGCCTCGGGAAAACGATTTGTTCTCTCGATATGCCTACTATGTGCTCAGTAGTCGTCCGTTCTATGACTTCATGTACTCATCTATGGTAGTCGGATCTACGAATCAGATCGAGTTGAGTAGGGAGCGCCTGGGGTCGGCATCGGTTCCGTTGCCCCCCTTGGAGGAGCAGCGGAGAATTGCTAAATTCCTCGATTCTGAGGGGGCTCGAATTGACCATACTTTAGAAGTCCGGCGTCAGCAGTTGGACTTGCTGGAAGAACGTTCGATGAGTCTGATCTCTGAGCGTTTGGTTCCCGGTGTGGTGGGCGATGCCGTGGGGAATTTCCCCTTTCCTTGGTTTTCGAATATTGAAGGCGGGTTGCCGGTAGTTCGTCTTGGGTATGTCTGTGGTATCCAGGGTGGAATTACGGTCGACTCTTCAAGGAAGCTCTCGGATAGTGATGTTACGCGTCCTTATCTGCGAGTGGCAAATGTTAAAGCAGATTGCCTGGACCTTGATTCGGTGTCTGTTATTACGGTGCCGAAATCGATTGCAGACGGCTCTACTTTGCGCCCTGGTGATGTTCTTATGACTGAGGGTGGTGACATCGACAAGCTTGGTCGGGGGGTGGTTTGGCGAGGGGAAATATCTGGGGCACTTCATCAGAATCATATATTTGCCTTGAGGCCAGATAAAAAACAACTGGATGCTGAATATCTATCGCTTCTTACTCGATCTTTTCACGGTCGCTGCTATTTTGAGGCGACGGGGGTTCGAAGTACTAACCTTGCTTCCACTAGTAGTAGCAAGGTGAGATCTTTTCCGATCCCCCTGCCTTCCCTTGAAGGGCAAAAGCAAGCAGTGAAGGAAGTGAATGAAGGTTTGTTGGTTGTAACCCGTATTCGTTCCGTGCTGCGCCGTCAGATCGACCTTCTGGAAGAACGCAAGCGAGCCCTGATCACCGCGGCCGTCACCGGTCAGATCGACGTCACTACCGCGCGAGGAGCCGACCTGTCATGAGCCCCGTGTACGACGAGAGGACCTTCGAAGACCACATCGTCGCCTCGATGGCCGCGCGCGGCTGGACCCAGGGCGACAACTCCGGCTACCGCGCCGAACTCGGTCTGGACACCGCCCAGCTCTTCACCTTCCTCGGCGCCACCCAGATCGACACCTTCAACGAGCTCGTCGCGCGCTGCGGTGGCAGCCAGGACCAGGCGCAGGCCACCTTCGCCAAGACGCTCGCCAAGCGCATCGACACCGAGGGCACCCTCCACGTCCTGCGCAAGGGCGCCACCGTCGAGGGCCTGAAGTTCGACCTCGCCTACTTCAAGCCCTCGCACACCATCGCCGAGGGCGCTCTCGACGACTACGAGCGCAACCGGCTCACCGTCACACGCCAGCTCCGCTATGCCGCGAAGGACGACGACCAGGGCAACGCCTTGGACCTGGTGCTGTTCGTCAACGGCCTTCCCGTGGCCACCGCAGAGCTGAAGAACCCGCTCACCGGGCAGAACGTCAACCACGCCAAGCACCAGTACGCCCGTGACCGCGACCCCCGCGAACTCCTCTTCGCCAAGCGCGCCCTCGTGCACTTCGCCGTCGACCCCGACCTGGTCTTCCTCACCACCAGGCTTTCTGGCAAGGACACCCGATTCCTCCCCTTCAACACGGGCTCGAACGGAGCGGGCCGCACCGGTGGGGCGGGCAACCCCCTCCCGGCTTCCGACAGCTCTGGGTACCGCACCGCCTACCTGTGGGAGCAGGTCTGGGACGTCGACAACTGGATGGACCTGTTGGAGAGGTTCGTCCACGTCAAGCGGGACAAGGACGGTAAGGGCCGACGCCGCGACACCGTCGTCTTCCCCCGATACCACCAGTGGCACGCCGTGCGCCGCATGGTCGACCACGCCTCCCGCCACGGCGCCGGGAACAACTACCTGGTCATGCACTCGGCCGGCTCGGGCAAGTCCAACACCATCGCCTGGCTCGCCCACCGGCTCTCCTCCCTGCACACCCCCGCCGACCGTGCCCTCATGGATCCGGCCGCCGCTGACGCGGGCCTGGAGCCCAACACCCCCGTCTTCGACAAGACCGTGATCATCACCGACCGGTCGGTCCTGGACAAGCAGCTCAAGGACACCGTCGGAGACTTCTCCCAGGTGGCCGGCCTCGTGCGCTGGGTCGGGGGCAAGGGCGGCTCCAAGTCCGCGCAGCTCGCCGAGGCACTGTCCACCTCCAGTGAGCGCATCGTCGTCGTCACCCTCCAGACCTTCCCGGCCCTGCTGGACTACCTGAAGCGGGAACCCACCGAGATCCGGGGCGGCCGCTTCGCGATCGTCGTCGACGAGGCCCACTCCTCGCAGAGCGGCGAGGCCGCCAAGGACGTCAAGAAGGCTCTGCGCGAACTGGGCCTGGACACCGACGACGACAGTGAGGACACGGACGACGCCGAGAACACCGGAGGCACCGGTGCCACCAGCGTCCGGGACCCCGAGTCCACCGAGGAGGCGCTCCTGAAGTCGGCCGCGTACCGGGGGCGCAGCACCAACCTGTCCTACTTCGCCTTCACCGCCACCCCCAAGCACAAGACCCTCAACCTGTTCGGGGTGCGCAACGAGGACACCGGTGACTTCGAGCCCTTCCACACCTACTCGATGCGCCAGGCCATCGAAGAGGGGTTCATCCTCGATCCGCTGCGAAGCTACATCACCTACGCCACCCAGTACCGGCTGCTCAACGGCAACACCGAGGACCCCGAGGTCGACGCGGGCAAGGCCAAGTCGCAGCTGGCCAGGTTCGCCCTGCTGCACGATTCGACGCTCGCCCAGCACGCCGAGATCATCGTGGAGAACTTCAACACCGTCACCCGCAAGCAGATGGGCGGACGCGCCAAGGCCATGGTGGTCACCAGCTCCCGCGCCGCGGCCCTGCGGATGTACCTCGCCGTCAAGAGCTACCTCGCGGACAGTGGCGCCCCCAACCCCGGGGTCCTAGTCGCCTTCTCCGGTTCCCTCCCGCACCCCACGACCGGCGAGGACGTCACCGAGTCTTCCCGCAACGGATTCCCCGAGTCGGAACTGCCCAAGCGCTTCGCCTACACCAGGGCCGACGACGCCAACGCGGCCTCGCGCGGCGCCCAGGAGTACCGGCTCCTCATCGTCGCCGACAAGTACCAGACCGGCTTCGACCAGCCGCTGCTCACCACCATGTTCGTGGAGAAGTCCCTCAAGGGTGTGGCCGCCGTGCAGACCCTGTCCCGGCTCAACCGCACCCACCCGCTCAAGAGCCAGAGCGACCTGCGGGTGCTGGACTTCGCCAACGACGCGGAGGAGATCCGGCAGTCGTTCCTGCCCTACTACGAGCGCGCCGTCACCGGCGAGGCCGACCCGGACATCCTGCACACCATTCAGTACCGGGTCATGCACGACGTGGACGTCGTCCACGAACCCGACCTCCAGGGGTTCGCGGAGGCCTTCCACGGCCTCGACGCCGGGATCGGGGACGAAGCGGTGCGCAACCACCCCGAACTCAACCGGTTCATCGCCTCGGCAGTGGACCGCTACGCCGCCCTCCTGGACAGCGAGGAGGAGGACGACCGCGACGGCGCCGACCGGTTCCGCGCGGACCTGAACGACTACGTCACCAAGTACGCGTTCCTCTCTCAGGTGATGCGCTACCCGGACGCCGCACTCGAACGCCTCTACCTGTACGGCCGGTTCCTGCTGCGCAGGCTGCCCGCCCGCACCGACGGTGGCGTCGACATCGGTGAGGTGGACCTCAGCCACCTGAAGATGTTCCGTACCGGCGAGCACGACCTCAAGCTCAGCCCCGAGGGCGACCAAGAGCTGCCCGGCTTCTCCGACGGCGCCGGCGGGGCCTACGACCCCAAGAAGGAGCTGCTGTCGGAGCTCATCGAGCTCTTCAACGAGCACTTCGGCCACGACCTCAACGAGGCGGACCGGCTCATGATGGAGGAACGCTTCCAGACGGTCGTCGACAACCCCGATGTGGAGATGGCCGCTGTCCGCAACGACGAGGAGGCCTTCCGCCACGCCTTCGAGCCGGCGATGAAGGACGCTGTCATGGACCGCTACGAGAGCGGGGTGGAGTTCACCGAGCGCTACATCGGTGAGCCGGACTTCCAGAGCTCCATCAACCGGGCGATGAGCCGGGCCGCCTACCGGCTCCTGCGTCAGCGCAACGGCCTCAGCACGGTCTGAGGCCTGCCCGCCTGATTCGCGAAGCGTTCGGCCCCGCCCGCTGGCTCACAGTAGGCGGGGCCGAAGGGTGATGGTTCCGACCCAGGAGCACGGTCGTGCGCCGGGGCACTCCCAGAGGTGGGACCGTAGACGAGACGCTGGCCAGGAGGTTCAGGCGCCCTTCGCGGTGTCGATGAAGGCCCGCCACTCGTCGGCGCTGAAGAAGAGCGCGGCCAGCTCCCGGTGCTTGGTGTCCCGGACTCCAGTGACCGGCCCCTCTGCGACTTCCACACATTCACCACGGTCGTTGGTGTAGCTCGCCTTATGCCACGGTCGAGCCGGGACGAAGGTGTCGATGGTGATGGTGTTCGCAGTCATGACGGCCTTCTGTATTCGGTGACCAGCGTCGTGAGGAAGGTGCGCGTCTCCGCTGTGGAGAGCGCGGACGCTTGTAGTTGGTCAAACGCTATCTCGTGCTCCAAGAGGTCCTCCCGGTCCTCGAAGAACAGACCGTTCGGGGGGACGTCCACGAACAGGGCACGGTCGTTCTCCTCGAAAGTCAGCATCGAGAAGCCGTAGGTGCGTGACATGCCTGCTGACGCGGGGAGCACCTGAACGTTGAGAAAAGGACGACTGCTGAGGTCCAACAGGTGTTTCAACTGGGTGGACATGACCTCGGTACCACCGATGACACAGCGTAGACACGACTCATCGAGGATCGTCCAGATTCTCGGCGGTTGTTCGCGCTCCAGGACGTTGCTGTGGCGTTGTAGACGGGCCTCTACTCGGCGTGTGCGTTCCGCCTCATCGGAGACATAACCCCGATCCATCATGGCCGTGACGTAGTCGGGGTGTTGGAGAAGCCCCGGTACCAGCCCGATCGTGTACTGCTGGATCTTGGCGGCCTCGTGCTCCAATCCGTAGAAGGTGCCGATACCGACGTCCTTGTACTGGAACCACCAGGGTTTCTGCTTGCGTGAGGCCTTGGCGATCTCCACCAGTTCTTCACGAAGACCGTCGGTCGACCCGTACAGACGGCATAGTTCAGCGACGTCAGCCGAGTTCAGCCGTATGAATTTGCCCGTCTCGATCCGGATGACTTTGCCGGACTCCCAGCCCATGCGCTTGGAAACCTCGCTCTGTGAGATCCCAGCCTCTGCGCGTAGACGCTTGAGCTGGCTGACCAGATAACGACGCCGTACGGGGGAACCCTGGGCCACGGCTGTCTCCTCGTTCATGTGATGGACCGTCACTCTATTATCCCGTGACCTGCAAACTTCTCATTTGGGATATGTCAACCAACTTATTTTCCAACACTTGGATTTTCAGTGTGTCTGCTTCACTATAGAGGTGGAGGCAGTGATCACCGCACGAGTCACCCGGATTTACAGGGGGCGCGTGCATGCATGGGTCCGCATGCAATGCGCCTGGCAAAGGGATGCGGACTGTGCGATCGGTTGCGCCGCCTCCTGCCGGTGGGCCTCCCACCGGAGCGGCTGCCATACCGAGCGGCTACATGAAAGCGGGCTCTGGGGGCGATTGCGCCGCCCCCAGAGCCCAAGCCGACAACCACACCTGTTGCACACAGAAGGAGCCTGCCGACATGACCATTGTGCCGCGTTCCCGCGTGCCCTTCCACACGCCCACCCCGGGTTTCGAGGGACGGCGCTGGCCCTCCCGCGTCTACCCCGGTGACCTCGCCCAGGCCGCCTGGGTGCGCGAGGACCTGCGCGCCGACCTCTTCCGGCTGGAGGGTCTGTGCCCTGACCTGGCCGAGACCGTGATCCTGTGCGCCAGCGAGATGTTCGCAAACGGCGTTGGCCACTCCCTCTCCGGACAGCCGGGAGGCCGTCTCGTCCGGACCCTGGCCATGCCTGCCGCCCGCACCCTGCACCTGTCGGTCGTCGATGACGGCACCCGCTCCGACACCCCCACCCATCCGGAGATCCCGTGTCAGCGCACCGCTGCTGAGTGGGCCGAAGCCGAACGCGGTCGGGGCCTGCTGATCGTCGACGCCCTGGCCGCCCGGTGGGGGAGCCGGGCGGTGGTGGACTTCCCGTTCTGTGCCGGGTTGGGAACGGCGGTGTGGGCCGAGTTCACCCTAGGCGCCCCCGGTGCGCCCCTTGTACCGCTCGGCCCACTCGCCGCCGCCTACCCGTGAGCAGCGTCTGTTGGTCCAGATGCAGGGCAACCCCAGGATGGCCTACCGGCAGGCCCACGGTGTTCTGCCCTCCTGGATGGGGATCCAGGAAGCCCGGTTGGTCGAACGCGACCCGCATCCGTCCGAGAGCCCGCACGAACCCTCACCGGTACCGCGACGCCTTCCGGAACCCGTGGTGCCCAGGCCCCGGCCGGCTCCCGATGACGGTCCACTCCCGCCCCAGCCCCGCCCGCAGCGCCCGCCGCTCCCGCGTCGTCCCCGGCGTCCGCACGGCCACCGCAAACCTCGCCGCCTCGGGCGCACCGCCTGGCGTCTGACCGGATACACCCTGGCCGCGCTGGCCGGGGCGCTGGCCCACCACCTCAGCGCGGGCCTGTTGTAACGGCTCGCCTTCGCCATCACCGCACGGATGGCCGCGCCGGCTCCCGAGGGGTCGGCGCGGCCATCGTCCCCCGGTTCACCCTTCGATCAACAGGGTCAACTCCTATGGCAACCCGCTGCTGCGGCTGAAGCGTACGGCCCCCGGGGGGATGTTCGACGCCTACGCCCGCGGTATGGACGCCGTATGGCACACCGCCCGAGCGTTGGAGGAGTGAAGCAGCAGATGGCAAGAACCGAGTACTACGACGATCCGAACGCCCCCGTGCCCAACAGTCTGGTGGTCGCGGCCAGCGCGGCCGTCGCTGACGACCAGGGCCGCCTGCTGTTGCAGCGCCGGGTGGACACCGGGTTGTGGGCGATGCCGGGCGGGGCTATGGACATGACCGAGAGCCTCCCCGAGGCGGCCGTGCGGGAGGTGCGTGAGGAGACCGGTGACGAGGCGGAGATGACGGGGGTGGGGGCACCTACACCGACGCCCGGCACGTGATCGCCTACAGCGACGGGGAGGTGCGCCGTCAGTTCAACGTGTGCTTCCGCGCTCGGGTCGTCGGGGGAGGGCTCACAGTCAGCGATGAGTCACACGAGGCGAGCTGGTTCACCGCCGAGGAGATCGCGGGATCGGACATGCACCACACCCAGCGCCTGTGCGTGGAACACGCGCTGAGTCGGGACACACCTCACGCGGGCTGATTCGCTGGGTGGAACACCCCGGAAGGCGGGGCCGTGTCGGTGCCTCCCCCTCAGAGAGAGGCCTCTGACCACGAGCGGGGTTGCCCCCGTCGCCCCGCGACCCGACGGGACCCGGAGAGAGCGGCTCGGGGCCGGTTCCACACCCACCGGCGGGCACGACGCAGGACGCACTTCCCAGCCGGCGCCGCGGTCCGGATGTCCGATTGGGGACCATCGGCCGCCGCTCCGGCCCCGCACCCCCGTAGGATCGCCACCGGAGGACGCGACAGCCGCGTGGCCGGTCCGGGAGGGCGGCGGCCGCGCCCGAGACGGAATGGGGCCCGTTGCACGCCACACCCGAGCGGATCGCCGACCGTTACGAGATCACCGCTCCGATCAGCACCGGCGGGATGGGGCAGGTCTTCCGCGGCTACGACACCGTCCTGGACCGCCAGGTCGCGATCAAGGTCATCCGGCCCGAACTGGTGGACGACACCGCCAAGTACGCGGAGACGGCCGCCCGGTTCCGGCGTGAGGCGCGCATCACCGCCCGCATCGAGCACCCCAACGTGCCCGCGGTCTACGACGCCGCCGTGGACACCGACAAGGGGCTCCTCTACCTGGTCATGCAGCTCGTGCGGGGGGTCCCGCTGGGCGACGTCATCAGCGAACACGACCCGGACCCGATGCCGGTCGCGGCGGCGGCCGCCGTGGCCGCGCAGATCTGCTCAGCGCTCTCCCACGCCCACGCTGTCCCCGTCGTCCACCGCGACCTCAAACCGGGAAATGTCATGGTCGCCGACGACGGGACGGTCAAGGTCCTGGACTTCGGTATCGCGGCCGTCCTTCGCACCGACATGACCCGGATCACGATGACCGGCAGCCAGCTGGGAACCTGCGCCTACATGCCCCCGGAACAGGTCCTGGCCGGCGGGGTCAATCCGCGCAGTGACCTGTACTCGCTGGGCTGTGTGCTCTACGAGGTCCTCACCGGTCGGAAGGTCTTCTCCACCGGCTACGCTCCCTTCGCTCTGCAGCGGGCGCACGTGGAGGAGAAGCCCCGGCCGCCGTCCGCGCATCGTCCCGACCTGCCCCAGGACCTCGACCGGCTCGTCATGGACCTGCTGGCCAAGGACCCCGAGGACCGGCCCGCCACCGCGCAGGACGTCTACGAACGCCTCGTCCCCCACCTGCCTCAGTCCGACC